>CAIPBY010000022.1 GCA_903863425.1 Candidatus Buchananbacteria bacterium
CGTACAGAACATCGTCCGGTTGCGTTTTTATTTTACCAAAAAATCCCGTCCCGACATTACGTCGAGACGGGATTTTATTAAATATAATTTATTTGCTTTCTTCCTCTTCTTTCTTCTCCGGATTAATCGGCACTTCCACAATTAAATTTTTAACCCCTTCTTTGTCCGGATCAATCTTCACTTTGACGCTTTTCGTGAGTACATGCCAGCCGATAACCTCTCCCCTGCCATGCTTAGTGCGCACTCTAGTTCCAATTGGGGGAAGTTCTTTGGCCAATTCCAAATACAAGTCATTTTCATAAGCCAAACAGCACTTGAGCCGTCCACAGATTCCAGATAGTCTTTCTGACCCTCTATGAGCCACCTGCTGATGCTCGGCAAATTCAGACGTTACATTTCCAAGCTTCTTCAAATGACTTTTACAGCACTGATTAATACCGCAACACCCGATATCGCCGGCGATTTTGGCTTCGTCTCTGACACCCAGCTGAAATAATCTGATTGATTTCTGAAAATGACGATTCAATTCCTTGACTAAATTACGAAAATCAACCCGTCCATCGGCAATGAAAGCAAAAGTCAGTCTCTGGCCGTCAAAAGAATAATAGCAATCAACGACTTTCATTTCCAAACCCTCTTTTTTGACCAGCTTATGGCAATAATTAATTGTGCCCTCTTTCTGCTTATTATCATTGGATATGGAATCCAAATCATCACGATTGGCCTTTCTCTCTACTGTGCCTATTTCGCCAAATTCACTTTTACTATCATTTTCTATTTCTCTAACCTCACTGACTCTAGCCGCATCCACTCCAAACTCTGAGTTGACTATGATGTAGTCACCCAACTTTACTTCCGATCCTCCCAGATCATAAGCATAAAATCTGTCCCAGGAAACTAATTGTGCAATAGCAACTCTCATTTAAACTTTAAATCTTCTAAATGATAAAATTTTAGCTCCAGAGAGAATGTCCTTTATCTTCTTGGAATCATCCTTGATATAAACCTGGTTATTCAAGCAATTTTCTTCATAGAATTTGGCCAACTTGCCTTCCAGAATCTTGTCCCAAATGGCTTCAGGCTTGCCCTCTTTCTTAAGTAATTCCTTGTAAATTTCTTTTTCTTTTTCAATAACTTCACTAGGCACATCCTCGGGAGCGAGGTAGTTAGGAGCCATAGCCACGGCCTGCATAGCGACATCATTAGCTACGGTTTCGTCACCGCCATCAAGAGCTACGATAGCAGCTACCTTTTTGTTGTGATGGATGTATCTGCCTAGTAATTCTCCTTCGACAATCCCTGAATCTGGTAATTGGATATTCTCTCCAATCTTAAGAACTAATTCTTTTACTTTGGCGTCAGCCCAAGATTTGAACTCTCCGTCACCGTCGGTCAAAAGTTTATGGGCCATTTCTGAAGCAGTATTTTGGAAATCTTCACCGCGGGAAACAAAGTCTGTTTCACAAACAAGCACAACGGCTGCGCATTTCTTATTATCGCCATCAAAAGCGATTACACCTTCTTTGGTGGCTCTGTCGCCCTTGCTGGCAGCTTTGATTTCGCCTCTCTTCCTAAGTATTTCAATGGCTTTAGTTATATCGCCTTCGCCTTCTTCTAAAGCTTTTTTGCAATCAGCAATGCCAGCACCAGTCTGGTCACGCAATTGCGAGATGGTTTTCAAGTCAATAGACATAGTTTTGAACTTAATAATTTTTAATGAGATCTTCCTCCCTCCCTTTACGAAAGGGAGGGTTGGGGGAGGGTTTAACTTAAACCCTTCCACCCTACGGGCACCTTCCCTTTCGTAAAGGGAAGGAAAATACACATACAAAATTTACGCAGTTGCCTTCGCTTCTTTGATGGCTTCTGCCACAGTTTTGATGATAATGTTGATGGAATTTACCGCATCATCATTAGCAGGTATAGGATAGTTTAATAATTCAGGATTAGTATTGGTATCGCAGAAACCGACAATCGGAACTTTTCTTTTCTTGGATTCAGTGACGGCAGTCTTCTCTCTTTTGACGTCAAGCACAAAAACTGCATCCGGAACTTTGGTCATATCGCCAAGTCCGCCCACAATTTTGTCCAACTTCTCGATTTCTTTGTTGAATTCCACTTGCTCTTTTTTGGTATATTTCTGTAAAGCGCCAGACTCTTTCTGCTCTTTCAATCCTCTGTATCTTTTGATTAATTTACTGACATTAGGAAAATTGGTGAAGAATCCTCCAACCCATCTTTCATTAATATATGGCATGCCACATTCAATGGCATATTTCTTAATCATGTCTTGGCCTTGTCTCTTGGTACCGATAAATAAAATTGTGCCACCGTTTCTGGTAATTTTCTGCACAAATTCTACAGCCTCATTCAGCTTCTGAAGGGTTTTCTCCAAATCAATAATGTGGACTCCGCCTCTTTCAATAAAGATGAATTCTTTTGACTTAGGATGCCAACGGCCTTTTTGGTGACCGAAATGTACCCCGGCTTGAAGTAATTCAAGCAAGGTTGGCATTTTACTAAATGGTTTGGCAACTACTGGAGCGCCTTTTTGATCTTCGTTCATGTTTTTTCCTTTTTAGCCCGCTACTTTTAACTACCCCTTTCGGGGAAGGAAAATTTAAAAGTATGAGGGATTTGTTAATAATATTGTCTTGGCAGACTGAAAATCCGCCTAAGCGAACAATTAAAATTTAACAAAATTATCCATATTTGTCAAATGTTGACAAAATTACGATAATATGATACTTTTTGCTTACGAAAGGAGGTGACCAGTATGCGATGCACTAGTTGCGCTAGGACGATTGCAGCTATGAACGAAGACCTTGTCGTTAAGAATGACTTCGGAACCTTCTGCACGGAAAGGTGCTACAGAGAATGGAGAGAGGATCAGGGACTTCCGGAATTCTGGCCTGAAGCACCTAAAGAGCAATGAACGCTTTTGGTTCTGACGGTTAAGCCGATTGATTCGATCAATTCGGTGGCCGTCAGAACCATTATTTATTTTACTGACGTTACTGTTGACATTTCTAGCCAAAACCAATATAATGAAATAAATCAATGGGATAGTTGCCAAACTGTTTCGTCGAGAAATTTCAGATTTTTGAGCGAGACAAGAAGGACAAGCAAAATAATTTGAATCGTAGCCCAGCTACGTTGAAAATAATTTTGCGTCAGTCCGACGAAGTCGCAGCCGAAAATCTGAAATTGCAACAGGAACAGTTTGGCAACTATCCCACTAAAAACTTAAATTATGAAAAAATCGATCCACCCAAAGTATTTCCCTGAAGCCAAAGTCATCTGCGCTTGCGGTCATACTTTTACTATTGGCTCAACCATGGAAGAAATCCATGTGGAAATCTGTTCCGCTTGCCACCCTTTCTATACCGGCAAACAGAAATTGCTCGATACTGCCAGACGCGTAGACAAATTCCAGAAGAGAGTAGACGCCAAAGTAGAGACCAAAGGCAAAACAGCCAAGAAAGCCAAGCAGAAGGATCTCCAAAAAACCAAAAAGGCCAAAGCTGAAAAATAGTTATTCCCAAGAAAGAACCCTTAAGCATATTTTCTGCGGGTTCTTTTTGTTTTAATGATTAAATGATAGAATGATAATAATTTAACTTCCGATACTGTTTCCTCCCCTTTACGAAAGGGGAGGTGCCCGTAGGGCGGAGGGGTTTAAGTTAAACCCTCCCCAGCCCTCCCTTTCGTAAAGGGAGGGAGAAACTCAAAATCTTATGAAAGATAAGCTAGCTCAAATACAATCCAGATTTGAAGAATTAGAACGACTCCTCCAAGATGAAGCCGTGATTTCTGATGTTTCCAAAATGAAAGAAGCTTCTCAGGAATACGACGACCTGAAAGAGATTATGTCCACCAAGAAAGAATTAGACAAAGTAGAAACAGAAATCATTGAAGTTGAAAAGATGATTGCCGAAAATATTGACGACAATGAGCTAAGAAAAATTTCCGAAGAAGAAAAATTAGAATTAGATAACAAAAAACAAGAACTAGAAAAAGAAATATACCACCTGCTCATACCTAAAGATCCTAATGACAAAAAAAATGTAATTATTGAAATCAGGGCTGGAGCTGGCGGGGATGAATCCGCACTCTTTGCCGCAGAACTATTTAGAATGTACTCTAGGTATGCAGAAGCACGCAAATGGAAAGTGGGCATGCTTTCAGCAAGTAGAATCGGCATAGGCGGATTCAAAGAAGTCGTTTTTGAAGTTACTGGACGCGATGTTTATAGTAGCCTAAAGTTCGAGAGTGGCGTTCATAGAGTGCAGAGAGTGCCGGAGACTGAGAAAAAGGGCCGAGTCCATACCTCGACCGCGACTGTAGCCGTATTGCCGGAAGCTGAAGAAGTTGATTTAGTCATTAATGCCGGAGATTTAAGAATTGATACTTTCTGCGCCGGAGGTCATGGCGGGCAATCAGTCAATACAACTTATTCCGCGGTCAGAATCACTCATATACCCACCAACACCGTGGTTTCCTGCCAAGACGAAAGATCACAACTTCAAAATAGATTGAAGGCCATGATCGTGCTTCGCTCTCGGTTGCTTGCGCTCAAAAAGGAAGAGGAAGATAAGTTGCTTGGTGATGCCAGAAAATCACAAATCGGCACTGGTGATAGAAGCGAAAAAATCAGAACTTATAACTTTCCTCAAGATAGAATTACCGATCATCGTGTGGGCAATAATTATTCCAATATTCCCGGATTTATGGATGGAAATTTAGAACCGATTATTTCCGACCTACGGGAATATTTCAATGGATTAGCCATAAACGAAGATAAATAAACCATGACCATAGGAGACGGGCTTAAGCTAGCCATCACACAAATCAAAAAATCACAAATAACTTCAGCTACTATTGACGCTGAAGTTATTTTGAGTTTCGCTAGCGGTAAAAGCAAGGAATTTCTATACGCTCACCCGGAATACAAGTTAACCAAAATTCAAGAGAATAAATTAAAGCTGGCCATCAAGCGAAGATGCCATTTCGAGCCTGTTGCCTACATCACTAATCACAAAGAATTTTATGGCTTGGATTTTTATGTGAATCAGAATGTGCTAGTGCCCAGACCGGAAACAGAATTATTGATTGATAAAGCTATTGAGTTAGCCAAAAACAAAAAATTAATTATTGCCGATATCGGCACAGGCTCGGGTGCTATTGCCATAACTCTGGCAAAATATTTACCAAAAGCTAAAATTATAGCCACGGACAAATCCTTGAAAGCACTACAGGTGGCAAAAATCAATGCCCACGAACACAAAGTAAAAATAAAATTCGCTCAGGGCGATTTACTGTGTCCGCTGAAACCTTCTGGCGTAAGCGGGCTTACTCCAATTAAAAATAAGAGGATTGATCTAATTGTCGCCAATCTCCCCTACTTGCTTAATTCAGATAAAGAATCAAAGAACCTCAAACACGAACCCAGTCTGGCACTATATGGCGGTACTGAAGGGTTTGAATTATATCTCAAATTATTTCAGCAAATAATTAAATACAAAATACACTTCGAGTACTTGATTTGCGAGATTGATCCTCGCTATGCCGTTAGACTCAAGAGTATAACTAAAAAGTATTTTCCCAAATCTAAGCTTGAACTAAAAAAAGATCTCGGAAAACTGAATAGAATACTAATTATAAAAAGTCCCGCATAATCGCGGGACTTTTATATAAATGAAATTATTATTTTTTCTCTTCTTTCTTTTCTTCTGCCTTAGCATCTCCACCTTCAGCTGGAACAGCGCCTTCAGCTCCTTCAACTGGAGCCACCACAGGAGCTTCTTCCTTTTCTTCTTGCACTCTGACAGCCAGAGCGACCACATCCTCAGGCTCATGGCCCAAAATTTCCACTTTCGCAGGAATCTTCAAATCCTTAATCATAATGACATCATCAAAAGTATTCAAGGCAGAAAGGTCAACTACGATTTCATGAATGAGATCGCCAGGCAAACATTCGATTTCCACTTCGCTGATGTTGTGGACAATAGAACCGCCATCTTCCTTCACCACTTTGGATTCACCGATGAGTTCTAGAGGAATGCCGGCAGTGATCTTTTCATCCATTTTAACAATTCTGAAATCAACATGAGTTAATTTACTCTTTACTGGATCATATTGCACATCAGAAATAATAGTCTTCACAGTC
>CAIPBY010000023.1 GCA_903863425.1 Candidatus Buchananbacteria bacterium
AAAAATGATTCCCATCACAAATAGTTCTCTTTTCGATATTCTATTTATATTTTTTTCTGCCCCTTCAATAACTACCGATCTCTTGGCGTTCTCTCTTGTCAATCTGGTCTTTCTTCTCCTTTCTATTACTTCTTTTTTTATTCCTTTTTCTGATATTTTTTCTTTTTGTTTTTTTGTCAGTTCTACATTACGCACCCAGACGCTCACAGATCCTTTGGCCACATTGGCTTTCCGGCATATTTCATTAATTGAATAGCCTTCTTTTCTTAATCTTATAGCTAATTGTTTTTCTTCTAGCTTCATAACTGAACTCGTTAGATATTTATCATATATATTATATAATAAAGGTTCAGTTATTGCAAATTAATTTTAAATTTACATTTGTGCGCATTGAGGGATTCGAACCCCCGACCCCCTGTGTGTAAAACAAGTGCTCTAACCAACTGAGCTAAATGCGCAAATTTTTGTCGCTTGTGCTGACGGGGAGACTTGAACTCCCACGGCCTTGCGGCCACAGCCACCTCAAGGCTGCGCGTATACCAATTCCGCCACGTCAGCAAGAAGAAAATAGTTTATGGTGGTCTCGCCTCGCCGAAGCTTTAGCGAAGGCGGGCCACGTCAGCTCAAAACAACCCGCCCAAGGCGGGTTGTTTGAAATTAAACTTGTTTTTCCTTCAGCTTCTTGCTGTAAGATCTTAAGAAGTAAAGTTTAGCCTGTCTGACCTGGGCGATCTTGGTAATTTCAATCTTGGCAATGACAGGTGAGTGAGTAGGGAAAATTCTCTCTACTCCGATTCCGCCGGAGGCGATTTTTCTGACTTTGATGGTGGCATTTTTCTGATTACCGCCATGTCTGGCCAAAACGATTCCCTCAAAGATTTGGATTCTTTGTTTTTCTTCGCCTTTGGTATTTTTTTCTTTGATAATTTGGTGAACTTTTATAGTATACCCCGCTTTTATCTTGGGCAGAACCTCAGATTTCCAATCCTTGACTGAATCCTTAGTTGATTTTGTTGTTTCTTTAGCCATATTATTTATATTTTTCCTGAGTAATGAATTTGTTTCGACCTAAAAATAATAACTCATTTTCGGTAAAAAGTCAAGAAAATTTGTCGCAATGTCTATATAATCTGTGTTTTTGATGTATTCGTAGCTATTTTATGAATTTTTCATAGCTAGTCATATCAAAATGACCATGACCACTGAGATTAAATAAAATAACTTTGTTCTCTCCGGTTTCTCGACATTTGATAGCTTCATCAATGGCCGCCTTAATGGCATGAGCGGATTCAGGGGCGGGGATTATTCCTTGATTTCTGGCAAATTGGAGCGCTGCCGCGAAAGTTTCGTCTTGCTCGTAGGCTTTGGCTTCAATTAGTCCTTGATTATATAGAGCGCTGACAATAGGTGAGGCGCCATGGTACCTGAGTCCCCCGGCATGAATGGGGCTAGGCATAAAGTCTTTGCCGAGGGTGTACATTTTCATAAGCGGAGTCATGCCGGCCGTGTCGCCGAAGTCATACTCGAATTTGCCTTCAGTTAGTGTGGGACAGGATTTGGGTTCGACGGCAATGAATCTGGTTTTGGTTTTGCCTTCGATGTTGTCAATTAAAAATGGGAAAGAGATGCCTGCGAAATTACTACCTCCGCCATGACAGCCGATGACAATATTAGGTTGATCGCCAGCCATTTGCATTTGCGTCTTGGCTTCTTGCCCGATAATAGTCTGATGAAGCAAGACATGATTAAGTACGGAGCCGAGCGCATATTTGGTTTTGTCATCTTGTACGACTTGCTCAATCGCTTCGGAAATAGCGATGCCTAAGCTTCCTGGGCCGTTGGGATCTTCAGCCAGAATTTTTCTTCCTATCTCGGTTTCTTGTGATGGACTGGCGATACAATTTCCGCCGAAGATATTCATCATGATTTTGCGATATGGCTTGTTCTCAAATGAAGTCTTAACCATGAATATTTTACATTTTAAGCCGAAATAATTACAAGCAAAGCTCAAGGCTGATCCCCACTGTCCGGCGCCGGTTTCGGTAATTAGATTTTCTACGCCTTCCATTTTGTTGTAATAAGCTTGAGGAAGGGCAGTATTTAATTTGTGGCTTCCCACTGGAGATACTCCTTCGTACTTGTAATAAATTTTAGCTGGAGTATTTAACTCTTTTTCTAGTCGTGTGGCCCGTATTAGTGGTGAGGGTCGATAAAGCATATAGGCCTTGCGCACTTCTTCGGGAATTTCGATTAACTTTTCCATGGACATCTCTTGTTTGATTAATTCCATGGGGAAAATAGGAGAGAAATCATCCGGTCCGGCTGGTTGTTTGGTGCCCGGGTGAAGAGGCGGGTCAAGCGGTTTGGGTAAATGAGGTAGGATATTGATGTAGTGAGTTGGGATGTGTTTTTGATCTAAGAAAAACATTGGCATATGTTTAAATTTTTAATTTTTAATAATTGGGAATGAGACTCCCTCCCTTTACGAAAGGGAGGGTTGGGAAGGGTTTAATTAAACCCTTCCGCCCTTCGGGCACCTTCCCTTTCGTAAAGGGAAGGAAACATCGCCAATATTCCCTGCCTTTGTTTTTGAAATAATATTTTTTCATATTTTAATTTATTTATTAAACAAAAAAACTCTCATCTTTTTATTCAAACGAAACGTTTGAATAAAAGGACGAGAGTTCACTCGTGGTGCCACCTTTATTTCGAGAAATAGTATAGACTAATTCTCCTCATCGACTTTGATTTTTCAACATCGATTACCCTATGATTACGGAGGAAGCCGGGCCTTCACTGACGCAAAGGCCATCTCACTGCGCCCAACCCCCAATTACCAATTTAAGTATTCGGGGACGCAGATCAATGATTTTGTAATTTTTAAGGTATGAGTTAATTATACAGGAAATTATTTATTGAGTCAAGACGGGAATTAAATAAGCCCGTTTCGCGATTGAAGCGGGCTTGTGGACGTTTGGGTGGTTTTTGCATTTTACTTCGATTTCTTTGCCCTCCTGAGCTGGCGTTCGTGAGCCAGCATTTCTTTGTGGGCGACAAGCCGTTCCTCGTATATCTCATCAACGACCTTTTTGACGCCAGTGATGAACCCCACTGCCGTCCGGCATTGATACATGAGGTGGACTATGGAACGAATGCTCTTGCCAAATGCAACACCATCCAGATACGCGCGTTTATTGCCAGATACTCTCATAGTTTTCTCCTTGTTGTCCTATGTAAATTGTTTGTACGCAAATAAAAAATCCAGATATTAATCTGGATTTATCAAATTCAGAATTATTGGTAGTTTAGACAAGTTTGAATTTTTTGATTTTTTTGGTCTTTGTATTTTTTTCATCTATTTGATTATATCTTAAAAATTGGATTTGGGCAAATAAAAGAATTATCAATTTCTTCTTTCATTGAAATGTGATTCATTACTGACATAAGTCGTCATTTTATCATGAATATATGTTCCCATGCCACAATAAAAATCTTTACCATCGATAATTTGGCGTAAGTATGATGGCACGTGATCCACAATATCTGGATGGTTCAAGAAGTCTTCGATTTTTAGCCATTGAATTTCGCCTTCGTCAGAAACCTTTTTTGGCTCGCCTTCAAATTCATTAGCAACAAAAAGATACATTTGATTGAGATAGCCGGTATCCATCATACGCATAAACATTCCTCGAAGCGATATTTCTTTGAGCGTCAATCCAGTTTCTTCGAAAAACTCTCTTTTTGCCGAGGTAAACAAATCTTCTCCCGGCTCAACTTTGCCACCGAAGCCAGAAAGTTTATTGGGATAAACTTTCTTGTTGCTACTACGTCTCAAAGTTAAAATTTCATCACCCTTGATTAAGAAGATTAGGGTGAGAGGGCTAACTTTATAATTAGTTAGGCCTAAATCGGCCATAAGTGTTAATTGTTGGTGCCCAGGGCGGGATTTCCGCGCCACTGCATTCATTTTATTGTGCCCAAGGTGGGACTCGAACCCACACGGCTTTGCAGCCAAAGGATTTTAAGTCCTTCGTGTATACCATTTCACCACTTGGGCAGATTTGTTTTCTTTCTTTAGATTAGCAGAAAATAATATTTTTTTCAACTCCTAACGGGAATTCCGCTCTCACCCGCCTTTGGGCTTGAACGGGAATTCCGCGTTCAGTTGCCAGCAAAAACTGGCAACTGAACTTGTCCAGGGTTGGCGCCAGATGCTTTCCTAGGGTCGCATCTGTCGACGCTCAGCTTCATTTCTTGGCTTCCGCCAAGAAATTAGCTTCGCTTCCAACCTGTTCGATTCCCTACCCTTAATAATTTAAATAGCCACCTATTAGGTGGCTATTTAAATTACAAAGCGGGTAACGGGAATCGAACCCGTATCTCATCCTTGGCAAGGACGTATACTAACCATTGTATTATACCCGCATTAACTTGAAATATTATAGCAGATTTTGAGAATTTGTAAACCCCTCCTTTAAGTCCAATAATTTACCACGTCATCCAGCTTCTTGAAGATCAAAGAGTTGTCTTTGTGTTCATAATTTTCTAGATTTTTTTCGTACTTGGGCAAGTTGGCCCAGAATTTGTTGTAGTCGTCCTGGCAGAAATGCAAAGTGTATTGCCCGTATCCTTGGGCCTGCAAATATTGGGCATTAATCACTTGTTCGACTTGCTGGTTTATGGGCATGGCTAAAAATGGTTTTTTCAGATATAGTGCTTCGCACATCAAGCTCAGTCCTGCATTGGCAATAATAGCTTTGCAATTAGCCAGATAAGTAAGCCATTCGTCCAGGCTGTAATTTTTATAGGTGATATTGCCATCGACGCCTTCCTTGTTTAAACCAAAGACGATGAATTTTTCCGGGATTTTGTGATAGACATCAACAAGATGCTCAAAATCAGAAGTTTGATAAATTAAAATGTAGTCTTGTCTCTCTGGTTTCAAATCCAGTACTTCTTGGCGCACTATCGGCGGTACTAGGTAAGTTTTTTTATGAGTTACCGGAGTTTCATAAAAAGTGGTAACGAAATATCTCTTAGCGCCCCAAACCATGGTTTTGACAATCAGTTGCGCTGTCAACAAATCTTTCTTGTGGCCCTTGCAAGTAATTTTGGTATTAGTTAATTGGTGCTGGTTGTCGATAGATAACAATGGGATTTTATTTTGCTTGGCGAGCAGGCAGGTGAGCGGTTCAAAATCGGTGATGGCCATGTCGGGCTTGAATTGCTTGAATTGTTTTGCTATGCCTCTCCAATTATTAGTCTGCTTGAGTAACTGTTTAGTGTTTTTGAGTAGCGTTTCCCAGTAAGAGAGTTTGTTGTTCTTATAACTTAAGATAAGTCCGGGAATTTCTAAGACCTCAAAATCTTTCTCGAGGAAAAATAAAGCTTGGCCATAGGTCAAAACAAGGACTTGATGCCCTTGGCTGACGAGGTGCTTGATCATCTCTTTACTTCGAGTGGCATGGCCGAATCCTTGGCCTGCCACACCATATATAATTTTTGCCATATATTTTATTATTTAATAATTATAAGTTTTAAATGGTTAAATGGCAAATTATTGGTCGATATCTAATGATTTTGGCTATTTTGATTTTTCGTTTCCTTAATGTTAAGATAAGGGCATGGAAAATGAAGAATTAGAACAAGACGACCGCATAATTTGCGCCGAAGAGAAAGCCAGTGATCAAATCCTGGACTGTACTTTGCGTCCGCAGAAATTAGACGAATACATTGGCCAATCTTCGGTCAAAGAAAATCTCAAAATTTTCATTGAGGCCGCCAAGTCCAGAAATGAACCGTTGGAACATGTCCTGATCTTCGGCCCTCCGGGATTGGGCAAGACTACGCTCGCTCATATCATTGCCAATGAAATGTCAGGTAACATCCGTGTCACTTCGGGTCCGGCCATTGAACGCACCGGTGATTTAGCCGCCATTCTCACCAACCTCTCCGACGGCGATATCTTGTTTATCGATGAAATTCATCGACTTAATAAATCCATTGAGGAGGTGCTTTATCCGGCTATGGAGGACTATGCGCTCGATATAATTATCGGTAAAGGCCCATCCGCCCGTACACTCCGCATTGATCTGCCTAAGTTTACACTCGTGGGCGCCACGACCAAGGTTAGTGGCTTGTCATCTCCTTTGCGTGATCGTTTCGGCAATGTGTATCGCCTTAATTTTTATGACAACAATGAGATCGGGCAGATTCTCACGCGCGCAGCCAGGATTTTGAATATTGAATTAGATAAAGACGCAGAAGCGGAGATTGCTAAGCGATCAAGGAAGACGCCCCGCATCGCTAATCGATTGCTCAAGCGCGTCAGGGATTTTGCGCAAGTGAAGAAAAATGGTAAAATAGATAACAATACAGCACAGGAAGCGCTCACTATGCTTGAGGTGGATGAGATGGGTTTGGATTTTATTGACCGGCATTTTCTGGAATGCTTGATAAAGAAATTTAATGGTGGTCCGGCTGGACTCAATACTTTGGCTTCGGCCATTGCGGAAGAAATGGATACAGTTGAGGATGTGATTGAGCCATTTCTGCTTCAATTGGGATTTATAAATAGAACGCCGAGAGGGCGTGTGGCCACAGAGTCGGCTTACAGGCATTTGAAGGTGGAACCGCCGATTAATTTGCAAGACAAACTTATTTAAATATGGTAATTACTCTCTCAATCATATATTATATTTTTCTCGCCGCAGTTTTTATTTTTGTCTTGTATAGCTTATTTAATATTTATCATTTGTTGCGTTTTGGTTTTTGGAGTGTGACCAATATCGCAGTGATTTTGATTTATATAGTTGTTGCCGGTCTTTTACTATATTTTGCCTTCAGCCAGCTCTTGACTATTGATTGGAGTCAGCCCCTTCTAAATATGAATGGTATAACGGATATTTTTAAAAATTTCATGCCCAAAATATGATTAGTAGATCCCATATTCCCGATCAGAGAGATGGCGAAAAAATAATGTTGCATTTTCGCAGGCATTGGTTTATTTTTCTAAATCTTTTTTTCGTCTATTTGGGCTTAAGTATCGTGCCTTTGATTTTGATTTATTTTTTGGGCGTCAATTATAATATCAATATTATTGATTTTATTAACAAGAATGAATCTGTCAAGGCAGCTAGCTTGGTGCTATTCTTTATTTATTATTTAGCTATGTTGGTCTTTACTCTTACTATGTGGATGGATAATTATCTGGATGTTTGGACGCTAACAAGCGAGAGGATTATTAGCCGAGAGCAGAAAGGCCTTTTCAATCGTGTAGTTTCGGAATTGGACTTGACTAGGATTCAGGACATCACCGTAGAGCAAAAGGGAATTGTGGCCACTATTCTTCAATATGGCGATGTTTATATCCAAACCGCAGGCGAAGTAGAGCGTTTTATCTTTTCGAAAGTACCTAATCCTTATCATATTTCCAAACTTATTCAGCAATTGGATGAAGAAGCCAAGAAAAAACAAAATTATCCTGGTGTCTGATTTTGATTATCATTTGCCGAAAGAGAGAATCGGCCAGAAACCAATTAAACCGCGAGATAGTGCGCGGTTATTAATTTTGGACAAAAAAAGTGGAAAGTCGGAGCATAAGGTTTTTTCGGATTTAAGTGAATTGCTTGGCAAAGATGATGTTCTAGTGCTTAACAATTCCAAAGTTATTCCAGCTAGACTGAATGGAGAGAAAGAAAGCGGAGGAAGGGTTGAGGTTTTTTTGTTGAAGAAAGTCTCTCTTAAAAATGTCATTGCGAGCGGAGCCGTAATCGGCGAAGCGCGGCAATCCCGTCTTATTCCACGGGATCCCCACGGTCGGCTGATTACAGCCTCTCTCGGGATGACAACTACAATTTGGGAATGCTTGGTGGGAGGGAAGGTTAGAATTGGACAACACATTAGTTTGGGGCATGGAATATTTGGCGAAATAATTGAAAAGAAAGATCAAATTAACCTTATCAAATTCAATTGTTCGGACAAGAAATTATTTTCGCTAGGTGTTACCCCGACTCCGCCTTATATCAAACAGAAAGCCAAGTTGGAAGATTATCAGACTATTTATGCTAAGTCCTTGGGTTCGGTAGCCTCGCCTACTGCCGGATTACATTTCACCAAAAGATTATTGGATAAGTTGAAGAAAAAAGGAGTCAAAATAGAATATCTCACTCTTCATGTGGGCATGGGCACGTTTGCGCCGGTTAAATGTGATAATATTTTTGAACACCAGATGCATAGCGAGTTAGCCATTGTTGATTCTAAGACTGCAAAGCGCTTGAATGATTATAAATCTCAGGGAAAAAGGATTGTGGCCGTGGGCACAACCTCAGTTAGAACGCTCGAGGCGTTTTCTGACAATAAAAATAAAATTCAAGCAGGATCCAAGTGGGTTGATATTTTTATTTATCCCGGATACAAATTCAAATTCGTGGATGCCATGATTACTAATTTTCATTTGCCTAAGTCGACGCTGGTGATGTTAGTGAGTGCTTTTGCGACTTTACCGTTAATTAAACATGCTTATGGTGAAGCCATTAAGAAAAAATATCGTTTTTATAGCTTTGGGGATGCCATGATGATTAATTAATGTTATAATAATCACATATGATTTGGCTAATAATCATTGTCATTGCCTACTTTCTCAACGCTAGCGCTACCGCGATAGATAAGTTTTTGCTCTCCAAGAAAATCAATAATCCGGCAGTGTATGCTTTTTTTATCAGTGCTTTGAATATTTTGGGTCTTGTGCTTATCCCTTTTGGCTTTCATCTGATCTCGTTTTGGCAGATTGTGGCAGGAATTATAACCGGCGTGGTATTTACTTTTTCCTATTTATACATGTTCAAGGCCTTGGGAGAAAATGAAGCTTCGAGAATTACGCCATTTATGGGAGGATTGCAACCGATTTTTGTTTTCATCTTAGCTTGGATCTTTTTGGGAGAAAGTTTGGGTGTTTGGGCGATAGTTGCTTTTCTGATTTTAGTTGTAGGAACAATAATCCTGTCCAGGCAAAGTGGTGAGACTGCCAAACAGAAGAAACTATCCAGGCAAAGCTATATTTATGCCACCATTGCCACCATTCTTTTTGCTATTGCCTATACGGCCAGCAAATATGTTTATAATCATGACGGGTTTATTACAGGATTCGTCTGGACTAGAGTAGGAACATTTTTGGGAGCCATGTTGCTCTTGCTTCGCCCTAAGAATTTCAAGGACATCATCGGCGGGTGGAGGGAAGCGCCCAAGCATCAAACCGGATTATTGTTTGTGTTCGGCCAAGTTGCGGGAGCCGTGAGTTTTGTGCTGGTGAGTTATGCTATTTCTATTTCCCAAAGCGTGGCCATTATCAATGCTTCGAGGGGATTGGAATATGTCTTTCTGCTGTTGATTCTAATCGTTTTATCCAGAAAATATCCCAAAGTTCTTTCTGAGAAAATGACTTCAAAAATTATTTTGCAAAAAATAATAGCGGTGGCGTTTATTATTGTGGGATTAATAATTTTGGCCTTCGCTGTATAAATTAAATTCAAATAAAATGTATTTCATCAGAAGATTTTTACTTAGGATTATTATTTTGATTATAATTGTAGGCATTATTGCCGCTATTTTCTTTTGGGATTTTTCGAAGCCAAAAGTAAGCTGGGGAGTTACTTTCAATCAAGAATACGCGCAGAATGATTTGGGTTTGGATTGGCAGAAAGCATATTTGGCCATCCTTGATGATTTGAAGGTGGATCATATTCGGCTTTCGGCTTATTGGGATCATATAGAGGCGGTCAAAGGAACTTATGATTTCAAAGATTTGGATTTTCAAGTCAATGAAGCGTCGAAGCGGAATGTGAAAATCGTCATGGGAGTAGGCATGAAGTTGCCTCGTTGGCCTGAATGTCATAGTCCGTCCTGGATCAAGGTTTTGGATGTGAAAACTGTACAACAAGATCAGCTTAATTATATTTCGGAGGTGGTGAAACGTTATGATGGTAATAAGAACATAACTTATTGGCAGGCGGAAAATGAGCCGTATGTAAGTTTTTTCGGAGAGTGTCCGTCGTTGGATAAGGATTTTTTGAAGCAGGAGGTGGTTCTGGTAAGGAGTTTGAGTCATAAGCCCATTATGATTACGGATAGCGGAGAATTAAGTACTTGGATTCCGGCCTCAAAGACTGGCGGAGATATTCTGGGCACCACTCTTTATCGCGTAGTCTATAATCAGACCTTTGGTTATTTTAATTGGTTTTTGCCGCCGTCTTTCTATTATATTAAAACCGAGTTAATTAAGAAGTTTACACCGACCAAAAAAGTAATTGTGGCAGAACTTCAGACCGAAGCTTGGCACAAGAAAGGGGAGAATCTTCGAACCATGAGTATTGATACAGCTTTTGAGTCCATGAGTATGAAGCAGTTCAAGGGAAATATTGCTTTTGCCAAGAAAGCCGGTTTTGACGAGGTATACCTCTGGGGAGTAGAGTGGTGGTATCTAATGAAAGAAGATAAGCTTTATGACAGCTATTGGAATACAGCCAAGGAGTTATGGAAAAAGTAAAAAAACACCCTTATGTCATTAGCGTTTAAGGTCGCTAAAAATATGATTTACCAAATTCTCGGCAAAGGCTTGGGAATTATTTTCGGATTACTCACGGTCGGACTTATGACTCGCTATCTGGGCCAGACGGGATTTGGGTATTACACGACTATTGTTTCTTTCCTGCAATTTTTTGGCGTGGTGATTGATTTCGGCTTGCAGATGACCACTGCCCAAATGCTGGCCCGTCCCGGAGTTGATGAGAGTAAAATTTTTGGCAGTATTCTAGCCATTAGATTAATTTCGGCCGCGATATTTATGGGATTGGCTGCTTCTATCGTCTGGGCTCTGCCTTATCCTGAAATTATCAAAATGGGCGTAACGCTCACCAGTTTGTCTTTCTTCTTCATCTCTTTGCAATCGGTATTTATTTCTGTTTTCCAGAAAAACATGAAGATGTCGGTGGTGGCTTGGGCTGAAGTCTGGGGCAGGGCGGCATTGCTTATTGGCGTTTGGATTTTCGTCATAACCTCCCGCGGACTGCTATTTATCATGGGAGCGGTAGTTTTGGGCAGTTTGGTTAATTTTCTAATTCTGTATTTCAAGTCTAAAAAATATCTCAAAATTAGTCTGGCTTATGATAGAAATATTTGGAAAGAAATTTGGACGATTTCCTGGCCACTAGCTATTACCATTTCTTTGTCGCTGATTTATTTTCGGGCGGATACGGTGGTAATGTCTTTTGTCCGGCCGGTGAGTGAAGTGGGAATTTATGGCGCGGCTTACAAGGTGGTAGACATTTTGGTTCAATTCCCGTATTTATTCTTGGGCTTGCTCTTGCCGATATTCTCCAGTTTGATCATGGTTAATCTGGAATCATTTAAAAAAGTTTATCAGAAGACTTTTGATTTTATAGCCATAGTTACCTTTCCTATAGTGCTCGGTACCATTGCTGTAGGGGATAAGATTATGGAAGTTGTCGCTGGCAAGGAATTTTTGGTCTCTGGAGACCTACTCAAGATTTTGATTGTGGCCGTGGGAGTAATTTATTTTGGAGCTCTTTTTGGCTATGGCATTGTGGCTTGCGGTTTGCAGAAAAAGATGATTAAGTTCTATGTGTTTGATGCTGTTTTTTCTTTGGTGATGTATTTGATTTTTATTCCCATTTATTCATATTGGGCAGCGGCCACGCTTACGGTCGTTTCTGAATTGCTTATTACTATCCCCGCCATGTTTATTTTGCGCAAGCACATGGGAATTAATTTTCAGTTTAAAGTTTTCCTCAAATCTTTACTATCCGGTCTGATTATGCTTGGCGTGTTATTTCTTCTTCCTAGCCAGGGCTTGGCCACGTTAATTATTGTTGGAGTTATTATTTATTTTGGAGCTTTGTATTTAATGAGAGGGATTGATAAAGAAGCGATTATGGAACTAGTGAAACATAAGGGGTAGAATTTTATGATTTATTTAATTATCATCTTAGCCATCACTTTCGCAATTATCTCTTGGAAGCGACCTTTGTGGGGCGCATATATTATAACCGCAGGATTACCTAGTTTTTTGTTGCGTTTCAAAACATTCGGAATCCCTATGACTTTTCTCGAATCCATGGTGCTGATTTTATTTTTAATCTGTTTAATCAGGAAGCAAATTGATTTTCGGAAGTTTTTCAAAAGCCCTTTTTTCTGGCCGATGACAGTGATATTGGTCGTGGCCTCAATTTCGGTTTTGGTCTCTCCGGACAGGGTTGGGGGATTAGGCATCTGGAAGGCCTATTTTGTCGAACCTATGCTATTTTGGCTAATTTTGACCTCACAGATACGTTCTAGAAAGGCCCTGGAAGGCCTATTTTGGGCTTTGGGGGCGTCAATTTTGTATCTAGCCATAATTGGGCTTTTCCAGCAGTTTACGGCCTGGAATATGCCACAGGCCTTTCTGAAGCCCTCTGGAGGGGTAGATCGCATCGTTTCTATCCTCAATTATCCCAATGCTTTGGGCCTGTACTTTGGACCTATCATAATTTTGTATCTCGGCTGGCTGTTTGTCCCTTCCCTTTACGAAAGGGAAGGTGCCCGTAGGGCGGAAGGGTTTAATGTTGTATTGAAATTAATTATTTTGATTCTGGCAGTTGTAACTATTCTGCTCGCTCATTCTTATGGTGCGATTATTTCCGTAGCCGTTATCTCGTGGGTGATGGGCATAGTTTACAAGAAGACAAGATGGTATGTGGTGGGGCTTACCGTGCTTAGCGGTTTGGCTTGGTTGTTCTCCGGACAATTGCGGAGCTTTGTAATGGCGAAATTGTTTGCCAAAGATTATTCGCTGTTTGTCAGAAGTTTGATTTGGAAAGAGACTTGGGTTATGCTCAAAGCTAATTGGTTTTTCGGCGCCGGCCTCAATGGTTATCATTTAAAAATCTTGCCCTATCATCTCAAAACGTTCGAAGTTTTCCCGTACCCTCATAACATCTTGTTTAACTTCTGGAGCGAGTTGGGAATTATGGGCGTGGTGGCGTTTGCCTGGCTATTTATTAAGTATATTTGGATTAATGTAAAGAATTTTTTCAAAGGACAAGGAAGCAAAATTTTGAGTTTTACCTATGTCGCAATTCTGGCGCAAATGATCATCCACGGGCTCGTTGATGTGCCCTATTTCAAAAACGATTTATCTATGCTATTCTGGATAGTCATGGCTGTAGCTGTGGTAAATGGAGGGATTGTTTGGAATAATAAAGAGGAGAAAAGTATATGATAAATAAATCAGAGGGAAATCCAAATTCCGGAGAATACAAAAAACTTTATCGAGGAATTTGGGCTGATAAATTAGAAAATGGTGACGAACTTCCCGTAGGAGGAAGTATATTTAGTACTGAATTAACAAGCCGGTTAAGATTAGATTTTGAAAATTTTGATAATCAATTGGAAGGTTTTACTGCAGATAGTTTAGCGGAACATTATCATAAGGGAGAAGAGGCTATAAGGAGTTGGATTGAAAAATTTAAATTAGATGTTGATCCGGCGTTGTTTTATGTTTGTTTTTCAGTCCAGGCGAAAGTTGATAAATTATTGGAGGCGAATAAAGTCACTGATGAGCAAAAAAGAAATAAAAAATATTCAGATGGCGTTCCTAGCTTAAGTGAGTTTGTTGGCAATAGTATGTGCGCAGAGAGGGCTACTTTGGCTCAATATATTTTCCAGAAATTAGAGATGGAAAGTTCTTATATGAGCGGTATCACCATGAATAACGCGGAAGATACTGAAGAGTGTCCTGTAGATCATAGTTTCTTGGTTGTAAAGGACAGAGATGGCAAGCCATTGGTTTTTGATGTTGCCCGCCCAATTTCTGAACAAAGATATCCTAGGGTTATGAGAGCAGATTTTGGTTTTAATGCAGAAATGTTTGAGGGAGAAGATAATTTATTGGCACAAACGTCAGATGTAATTACAGGACAAGAAATGTATTTTGGCGTTGGAGACAAGGAGGAGGGGCGTCATAAGGTAATTAAAGGTAAATAATAAAATAATTTATGAAAATTTATATTTCTCATTCAACCGGCTTTGATTATCAGAAGGAATTATATGAGCCGATTAAAAATAGTGAATTATATAATTCTCATGAGATTATATTCCCTCATGACAAATCGAGCGAAGTGAGTAATTCCAAAGAAGTGATAAAGGGTTGTGATATGGTAATCGCTGAAGTGTCATATCCTTCAACTGGCATGGGGATTGAATTGGGCTGGGCTGATGGATTTAGAATTCCTATCGTATGTATTTGTAAAAAGGGTTCGAAAGTTTCCGAGTCTTTGAAAGTTGTGGCGGAAAAATTAATAGGATATGAAAATGGTGAAGATTTAGTAAAGAAATTAGAGAATGTCATGAAATAATTTATAAATGGAGAAAATGCCATATTCAAAAAATAAGAAAATTATTTTGGCTTCCACTTCACCTCGACGTAAGGAATTAATCGGTAAGTTGGGTTTATCGTTTGAAGTTGAGGCAAGTGATTATGAAGAGGATATGAGTTTGAAAATGTCGCCATCCAAATTGGCCATGTTTTTGTCAAAAGGAAAGGCCATGTCGGTTGCGAAAAATCACAAAACCGGTATTGTGATTGGCGCTGATACTTTTGTCGTCTTGGGCAACAAAATTTTGGGTAAACCGAAAAGCACTCAGCAAGCCAAAGTGATGTTGAGGGATTTAAGTGGAAAAAGAGTTGATATTATGACCGGTTTTACAATTATTGATGTGGTATCCGGCAAAAAAATTAGCAGAGTCAATACAGTTAAGGTTTATATAGATAAATTAAGTGACGGAGCAATAAAGAATTATATTGCATCAGGCGAGCCGATGGATAAGGCTGGAGCGTTTGCCATTCAAGGTTTAGGGTCGGTGATTATCAAGAGAATTGAGGGCGATTTTACTGGTGCGATGGGTTTGCCACTTTTTGCCCTGGTGCGTGAATTAAAAAAGTTTGGAGTAAAAGTGTTATAAAAATAATGGAGAGGTGTCTGAGTGGTTGAAGGAGCACGATTGGAAATCGTGTA
>CAIPBY010000024.1 GCA_903863425.1 Candidatus Buchananbacteria bacterium
ATATATAAATACTGGAAAAACTTTTAATTTGACATTTATATTGTTCTAAGATAAGATGATATGAAACTCAAATAAGCAATAAAAATGTCTAAATTTAAAATAAAATTAATAAATTTTAACTTATATAATAAGATTACTTGGTTTTGTAATCTATTCTTCTTATCACTTCCAACATCAAATAATTACAAAAAAGAAGCTAACCTATAAGTTGGCTCTTTTTTTGTGGTTCTTAGCTAATGTGGCTAAGAATCCGTTGGACATTAACAATTTAGTATTACAGATTATAGAAAGGAGATAGAGTCATGATTACCTTGCAAGACGTCTCCTATTCTATAGGAGCAAGAAGTATTTTGGACCATGTGAGCTTTACTCTTGCCGATCAAGAGAAGGCTGGCCTGGTTGGAATTAACGGCGTTGGCAAATCAACCATTCTCCGTCTGATGTGTGGATCATTAATCCCTGACTGTGGTTCCATAATTTTCCCCAAATCCTCACCAGTCATTGGCTATATGCCTCAGACCGTGAACGACCTTGGAATACCGCTCGAACAAACGGTATTTGACTTCCTGGCCTCAGGACGTCCCATAAGGGAAATGGAGGGGAAAATAAGGGAACTGCTTGATTATCTATCCAAGACAGAAGATGAAGCAAGCCTTATGAAGGCAGCCAAAGAACTTGAATCCTGGCAACAGAAGCTTGAGTCCTGCGGTGGCTATGAGGCGGAAGATGAACTTCTCCAAATCATAGACGGGATGCAGTTGCAAGACATAAGCTTAGATGCTCGAGTCAGCACACTGTCGGGAGGAGAAAAATCCAAAGTAAGTTTCTCCCACATTCTGTACTCGAGGCCGGATATTTTACTTCTGGACGAACCGACCAATCATCTTGATCAGAAATCAAGGAAGTGGCTCGCTTCGTTTCTCGGTAAATATCCAGGATCTGTTCTTATGGTGTCTCATGATCCATCGTTTCTTGACGCGACAATAACTAAAGTCATTAGGATTGACGAGGTTAGTCGCAAAGCGGAGATTTTCAATTGCAACTACTCTAGACACCTGATAATTTTAGAACAGAGACGCGAGGTGCAAGAGCGAACCGTCAAGAAGCAGGAAACAGAAGAGCATCGACTCCGTAGCTATATCAATGAAATGCAAGGAGTCTCCGGAAAAAGAAAAAGGCAAGCGATAAGCAGAGAGAAAACCTTGGAAAAATTGAGGCAGAAAAAAGTGGCCCCAATAAAACACTCCAAGACGGTTCACGCTGAAATCGTGGCTTCACAGGAAAGTGGCTATTGCCCCGTGATTGCTCGAGATGTTCACTTCGAATACAAGCCAGAAAAGAAAGTAATATCCGGTTTGTCGTTTGTTCTTTCGCGCAATGAACGCTTTGTGGTCGTAGGAAAGAACGGAGCCGGAAAATCAACATTGCTGAAGCTGATAGCGGGCGTATTACATGCCCAGAAAGGAGAAATTGTCATTGATCCGAAAACACAGATAAGTTACTACGCCCAAGAACATGAGGATCTCAACCCCGCGAACACCGTCATAGAAGAGGTGGGCAGTATTTCCAGATTGCCACAACGCAATCTACGGTCATTGCTTTCTCGCTTCCTTTTCTCGGGAGAAGTCGTATTCCAAAAAGTTGCGACACTATCTCCGGGAGAAAAAAGCCGGCTTGCTTTGGCTAAGCTCACATTACAGGGCAGAAACTTACTTCTACTTGATGAGCCGACTAATCATCTTGATCCAGTTACGGGCTCGGTAATCTGCCAAATCATCCGCGAATACAACGGAACAGTGGTAGTGGTTTCTCATGACGTGAACTTCGTTGAAACGCTTCAGGTGCAGAGAATGCTTCTCTTGCCCAAAGGCGATGTCATATATTACGATCGAAAGGAAATCGAAAAGTACCAAGAGAGGTAGAAAGGAACGCTGTCATGGCAAAAAGAATACCCAAGCTTGAGGTTGTGGCGTTTTCGTTTACCAATCGCTGCAACCTTTCCTGCCGTCATTGCGGCTATGACCATCTCAACCGTGACGAGCAAACCGAACTTCCGGTGGAATTCTTCATCCGATGTCTCAAAGATGCTCGCCGGTTAGGCGCTCATTCGGCCAATATCACCGGCGGCGAAGTGTTTCTGCGAGATGACTGTCTCGATCTGGTGGCGGCTGGCGTAGAAATGGGATACTTTATGACCGTAGAGTCAAATGGTACCCTAATCACCGATGCCGACATTGAAAAGCTGCAGTCTTTCGGCGATAAAGTACGAATCGCGATCAGTCTGGATGGTATGACGAAGCAGGTCCATGAGAAAGTCAGGGGACCAAATACCTTCCAGCGCACGTTAGCCGTATTGAAGAAACTCAGCAAGGCAGGGATCCCGTCAAGGGCTAACACGGTCCTCCAGACGGAAAACATCCTCGAGATTCCTCAAATCGCCAGGTTCACAGTTGATGAACTGCAGATGGGTTTCCGACTCCTGCCGTTCATCCTCGAGTATGGCAAAGGCGCATGTGCGTGCAAGACGGACGGCGTGCCGTACGAGCAGATCCAGGAACTCACGGAGGGTTTTCTCTATCCCTTCATTCGCGAGCGTCCAGACGCCAACATCACCATCGGACTGAAAATGGCGTTGGTGCCCGTGGATATCGAAGGGCATCTAATCTGTCCGTGGGGAAAGTCTATGATTGGCATAGGGCCCACTGGAATAGCCAGTTTGTGCCACGTAACCAACAACGTCGAAGCGTTTGTCTTCGGAAATCTGCAAGAGACCACTCTGTCCGACATCTGGAAGAAAAACGGACAACTGTCGAAATTCCGCGATTTCGACCCCAATACCCTCAATGGCGTTTGTGGCAACTGTCTGGCTCGAGAAGTTTGCCGAGGAGGATGCCGGCTGAATGCTTTCTCGAGTTATGGCGATCTTCTCGCTCCTGACTCCCAATGCCAAGTGGTGTATAATATGGGTATGTTCCCGGAATTTGCTCTCGAGCATCCGGAACAGAACTGCTGGTACGAATAACCCGGCAGGATAGTCGTATAACCGTAGCCACTTCCGATTTTTTTTCGGAATACAAGTAAAGAAAGGAGACTGAAGCCATGCGAAACGCATTTCTGCGTAAAGTAAGGCGAGTGAAACGTCAGCGCCGGTTCTACAACTGCAGTATGGGTTAAGCCGAGAAGGGCGAAGGCGGGAGGAATCTTTGTGCATCGTGTGCATTGATTCTCTCCCGCCTATTATTTTACAGGAGGTACGCCATGAAATGGTCAAGATTTGTTCATGCCTTTCCCCTGCTTGGCATATTGTGGCATGCAATCAAGCTGGAAAAGATGCGGATAGACCCCGGAGTTATTTCTGCATTTCTTCGGGAAGGACAGGTTAATGAAAATTCACTGGGCGTTGCCACATATGCTCAGTTGACATCAAGGGGGTATATTGTCGAAGAGTCTGAAAATCCGGAAGAGTGTTTGAGGAATGTTGCAATTCGCGGGGTGAAAGGTCTTCAGTCGATGTACTTGATACTTACCACTCTGTGTAATCTGCGATGTTCATATTGCCTCTACGGCTCGACTCAAAGCGGCTCCCTCGCTCCTCATAAAGGACGGATTATGTCAGACGATGTCGCGCGTGAAGCAATCAGTCTTTTTGGTCGGGAGACGGTAGTCAATGACCGTTCTCAACCTGATTACTGGGAATGCATCACCTTTTACGGAGGAGAGCCGTTCATAAATTTCCCTGTTCTCCAGAAGTCCGTAGATTATGTGAGACGACTTCAGAGAGCTGGTGAAATTTGGCACAATGTCCAATTTGTAGTCAATACAAACGGGACATTACTAACTCAAGAAACCGTCAGACTGATCCAAGAAGAAACCATAGAAGTCCAAGTTTCCATTGACGGTCCGGAACAAATTCATAATCAGGTCAGAATGCTTCATTCCGGTCAAGGTAGCTTCAAAAGCACAATTGCCGGACTAAAAATGATGCATTCTCTGGGTGTTGATTTTGTCCCGCTCATCACGGTTACTGAGGCAAATATGGACTGTCTTGCGGAATTTGTCGGCTGGCTGTGTGAAAAGTTCTCCATAAGACAATATGGCCTGAACCTCTTAATGCACACCAACGGCCTAGTCGATCAGACTTATGGAAGACGGGCGGCGGATGCCATACGGAAAGCCCATATCGCCTCAAACGCCTTTGGTGCGACAGACAAGTCTTACGGCACGGCCATGGATGCTTTTTCAACTCGAGTAGTTGCCCAAAAGTCCTGCGGTGCCGGCAAAAAGATTGTAGTATTCCCTCAAGGCGAGCTCCATGTCTGCCAAGCACTCGAAGGGAGCGGATCCACAGCCATGGGCGAATTGCCAAGGTTCAATCATCAGTCGCCCAACCTGTTGCAATGGCAACAAAGGAACCGATTCAGCAATCAAACCTGTCTGGATTGTCCGGCTATTGGCGGATGTCAAGGCGGATGTGGAGCAAGTGGATACAATGCAACCGGTGATGTTTGCGGAATCGATCCCAACTATTGCAACTGGATGAAAGCCGAGTTCCATCATTGGATTAAGAATGAAACATAGAACATTAAGGAGGAAAATAAATCTTCATAAGGTCAGGATTACTGCGAGTAGTATCCCGGCCTTTATTTTTTTTGTCAAAAATGATATATTCATTATTATAAATATGAAATTAAACACCCTTAAACAAGGCGATAGAATCGGCATAGTCGCCCCGTCTCGGCCGATTCATAATATAAAAAAAGAAGTTTCTGAAGGAATAAAAAATATTCAGGAATCTGGTTTTTTAATTAAAAAAAGTAAATTTTTAAATAAAAAAGATTTCTATAGCGCCGGCGCAGCTAGTCAAAGAGTAGCCGATTTGCATGGAATGTTTTCTGACTCCAAGATAAAGGCCATTATCTGCGCTACCGGAGGAGCAACGACCAATCAACTTTTGGAAAATTTAGACTATACTTTAATTAAAAATAACCCCAAAATAATCATGGGCTATAGCGATATTACGACCCTACTTTTGACGATCTATAAAAAAACTGGCATGACCACCTTTTACGGTCCCAATATTTATGAGTTCTCCTTAATCACCAAAGAGACGCAAAAATTCATTTTTAATATGTTTAAGGGAAATGATAAAAATTTCAGTTATCCTAAGACAGGTAAAATTATAAAACCAGGTAAGGCCAGTGGAAAATTAATCGGCGGATGTCTTTCAAGATTCAATAGCCTACTCGGAACTTCATACATGCCGAATCTCTCTGGTAAAATTCTTTTCTGGGAAGAAGTGGGAATGTGTCCGGCCATGATTGATTTGGAATTGCAACAGTTGAGGCTGGCCGGAGTATTTAATAAAATAAAAGGAATGATTGTGGGACACTTGGCTGATTGCGTGGACAAGAAATACCCCCAAGACAACAAATCAATTGATAAAATTATTCTTGAACGAACTAAGGGCTTTAATTTCCCTATTATGAAAGTTGATTATTTTGGCCATGACACAAATAGTTTCTACTGCCTTCCAATAGGAGGCGAGGCATTTATAGATACAAGCAAAAAACTCCTCTCTGTGAGCTTATAAACCACTGAATACAATAAAAAGATAGGACAATATCCTATTTTTTATTTACTTTTACCCCAATTGAAACTTTCCAAAGAATATGTTACTATGATAATTCAATTGTTCATTTTTGTATTGAGTTGAATTTCAGACTAATGTTTAGCTATATACAGGAGAGGAGAAATAACCATGATAATGCCGGGCGAATCAGGCAAGATAAACGAAGGTGGATCAGCCGAGCAAGAGAAATATGAAAAATATCTTGCCAATGAACGTCTCCACATTGGAGCGGGAGAATCCCCCACATTTACCGATATACTCATGGAGGTATGGAAAATGATGAGGGACGTCGTATGCAAACTTCTTAGTCGCTAGCCAAGACGCTTTCCAACTCGCTTCGTTACAAAACGGCTCAGTCTTACGAGACAGAGCCTCCCATTTATACTAAATAAATTATATACAAAAACCGGCTATCAGCCGGCTTTATTTATTCTACAAAATTTTACAAAACTCTAATTCTTCAAATACGCCTCCCAAGTTGTCTTCACAATCGTTTCCAAATCGCTATACTCGGGTTTCCAATTCAAAACTTCCAATGCCTTGCTGGAATCAGCGAGCAACTTTGTCGAATCGCCAGGACGCCTAGCGCCGACTCTCACTTCGAAATCTTTGCCCGATATTTTCTTGACCTCATCAATCATCTCGAAAACACTGAGTCCCAATGAAGTGCCCAAGTTTATAGTCATACTCTCGCTTCCGGCAAATAATTTCTCTAGCGCCATGACATGCGCTCTGGCTAAATCCGTCACATGGATATAATCACGTACACAGCTTCCATCAGGCGTCTCATAATCATCACCATAAACTTCCACATACGGTCGAGTGCCCAAGGCTGCTTCCATGAGAATTGGCAGGAGATTTTGTGGATTGCGCTCCAAGCCGTGGACTTCTCCCTCTGGATCATAACCCACCGCATTGAAATACCTTAAAGCCGCATATTTAATTCCTTTGAGCTGGTCGTACCACTTAAGTATTCGCTCTATCTCTATCTTGGTAAAACCATAAAAATTAATCGGCTCGGTTGGATGCTTCTCATCGATTGGCAAATACTGCGGGTTGCCATAAATTGCAGCCGTGGAAGAAAAAATAATATTTTTCACTCCTGCCTCACACATGGCGTTGAATAAATTTATCGCTCCATAGATATTATTGACCGCATATTTCTCAGGAACAATCATTGATTCTCCGGCCGCCTTGAGTGCCGCCAGATAAACCACGCCATCAACACCTTTGATGGCGGACAAAATCTCTTCGTAATTCCGCACATCGCCCTGGATAAATTCCGTGCCAGAGAGAACATTCTCTCTGACTCCAGAGCTTAAATTATCAAAAATAATAGGCGCATAACCGGCATCTCGAAGCGCTTTGACCACATGAGAGCCGATGTATCCGGCACCGCCGACGACTAATATTTTCTTGCTCATATAATTAATCCTTCACTATTATTCCTTTCAAATATTCTATCACTTTTCTGTTGCCAATCATATTCCGTAAATAATCTTTGTAAGTTTCTGTCTCCAATTGCTGACGCGCTTCAGAATTATTCTGGTACGCAACCATCAATTTTTCTACCTCCAAATCAACTTCATCTTCAGTTACTTCTATTTTCTGCTCTTGATAAATTTCTCGAGCGATAATTGAAGTCTTGACTCGCTTCTCGGCCTGAGGCGTAAATTCATTTTCCAATTCTTCGGTCGTTTTCTTGATGCTCATAAGATAATCCTCGAATTTAAATCCTTGGTTAGTCACATTTTCTTCCAATTCGTGCAACATGCGATGCTTTTCATTGTGCAGAAGCACAACGGGGATATCCTCGAACTCAGAAACATTCACAATCTTGTCGAGCATTTCCAATTCCAATATCTGATCTTGTTTTACCCTTTCTTCTTCTTCCAAATTCTTCAAAATACTATCTTTCATTTCCTTGACTGTGGCAAATTTCCCACCAGAAACCATCTTGGCGAATTCATCATCCAGCTTAGGTAATTCAATTTCATAAACTCCTTTGCAAACCACCTTGAATTCACAAGTTTTGCCGGCCAAACTCTTCTCATAATATTTCTCCGGGAACTTCAATTCGAATTCCTTGGTCTCACCGGCTTTCATGCCAGTCAATTGCTCCTCAAATCCCGGGATGAATCTGCTCTCTCCGATCGTAATCGGATATTTAGCTTGCTTCCCGTTCTCTATCGGCACTTTATCCAAGAACACATCAAAATCAATTTCCAATCTATCTCCATACTTCGCAACTCGTTCCACCAAAGTCTCTTTGGCTCGAAGCTTGATAATTTCAGCTATGACTTTCTCCACCTGTTCTTCTTTGACTTCTATCTTCTTTCTTTCTAATTTTATGGATTTATAATCTCCTAATTTTATTTTTGGCAATACGGCCACCTTGGCCTTGTAAACAAAAGGATTGCCCGGAGCCATTTTCTCTACCTTAATTTCCGGAGCGCCAATGGTGACAATTTCATTTTCCTTCAAAA
Source organism: Candidatus Buchananbacteria bacterium (assembly GCA_903863425.1). Classification (GTDB taxonomy): domain Bacteria; phylum Patescibacteriota; class Patescibacteriia; order 2-01-FULL-39-33; family 2-01-FULL-39-33; genus CAIPBY01. The sequence continues at coordinate 8,116 of CAIPBY010000024.1, forward strand.
CTTGATAATAAGTCTTGGAAATAATATCATCGACGGCCTCATTCATAATGGCGCCTTCTCCAAATCTCTGCTTGATAATTTCATAAGGCGCTTTGCCCGGCCTGAAACCCTCAATCTTATTGTCTTGAGAGAGTTTCTCAGCCGCTTTAATCAAATATGGAGTTAACTCCATCTCAGATAATTCTATTGTTATCTCTATCTCTGACTTATCTAACTTTTTTATTTCTGATTTCATTAAATTATATTTATGATTTAAGACTAAATTTTCCTTGTTATATTAGCAGAAAATATCAATTTAGTCAAAGTGCAAAAAATAGTAAAAAACGGGCGTGAACCCGTTTTATAATATCTCGAGATTATTTCTTCTTCCCCTTTTTCTTCCTTTTCTTCTCCCTATCTACTGATTTTTTTATTTCAGAATAAGCCGATTCCCTATTCTCAAAATTCCTAACCTTGGACCATCTGTTCTTGTCCAATTCTTTGTATCTCATGAAAAAGAATTTGATCTTGTCCTTGGTCGCCTTGTCCACATCATTAATATCCTGAATGTGAGCAAAAAAAGGATCAACGTCTTCCACGGGCACAGCGATAATCTTGGTATCAATGCCTTTCTCATCTTCCATTTGGAGCAGTCCGACCGGACGAGAGCGAATCACCACGCCAGATTCTACGGGCTGGGAAGAAATTACCAGCACATCCAACGGGTCGCCATCTTCGGATAGGGAATGCGGGATGAAACCATAATTGTACGGATAAACACTCGAGGCGTGAATGAATCTGTCCACCACCATGAGTCCGGCCTCTTTGTCTAATTCATACTTGACCGATGAGCCCTGCGGTATTTCTACCAAGACATTTATTTCTTTGGGAATATTTTTTCCTGCGGTAATTTTTTTGAATTCCATGGTTTATAAATTATTTTATAATAAAAAGTTAATAGCTAACCCATATTGAGCATACTTGAAGCTAGAAAAATTAGAAAAATAAAAACTGAAACAGACAATAAAAATAAAATTAAAATAACCAACCAAATAATATTCAAAATCTTATTTTGTTTTTGTTTTTTAAAATGCCTCATTAACATTACAACTCCATAAGGAATTGTGAATATCGGAGAGATAGCAACGAAAAAAATAAGTAGTTTTGGAATTATATTCATAATTTTATTTTTTAATTAAACTCTTTCCCGTCATCGCCTTGGGCTTTTCTAACCCCATCAGCTCCAAAACTGTCGGCGCAATATCTGCCAATGTTCCGCTCTCACGCAATTCACAATCACAGCCCACAACAATAAATGGCACCTGACTAGTGGTATGCGCCGTATGGCGATTATTGGTTGTAGAATCAAAATAAATCTCCGCATTGCCATGATCTGCGGTCGCCAAAACCACTCCGCCTGCCTTAGTCACAACATCAACGATTCGTTTAAATTGATGATCAACTTCTTCTACTGCTTCAATTATAGCCTCGCGATTAGCGGTATGGCCGACTATGTCCGCATTAGCTAGATTAACCAAAATAAAGTCTGTACCCTTAATAATTTGTTCAATGGCTTTATCGGTTATTTCCTTGGCCATCATCTTGGGTGCTTCATCATGCGTCTTAACATCTTTGCGCGAAGCAACAACTATATCCTCTTCGTTGTTATAAGGCTCTTCCCGCCCGCCGTTAAAGAAAAAAGTTACGTGAGCAAACTTTTCAGTTTCTGCAATATGGGCTTGGTGCAAACCGGCAAGAGAAATTTGCTCAGATAGAGTTGTTTCAACCGCTTCTGATCTCAGAGCCACATTAAGTTGCATTTTTTCATCATAATCAGTCATAGTCACAAAGTACAAATTCAGCTCATCCTTCTTATCCAAAACTCTTTGAGACAACTGCCTCGTGCGATCAGAGCGGTAATTAAAGAAAAACACTCCATCGTTCTTTTCCACCTTAATGCTCTGTCCATTCTCATCCAAGAAGACAACCGGCTCCAAATGTTCATCAACTACGCCATGATCATATAATTCCCTAACTACTTCTGAGGGTTTTCTACCAGCGATAATATTGCCTCCTCGGCCACCAAAAATAGCCTCCTCAGCCTTTTCCGTCCTGTCCCAATTATTATCCCTGTCCATGGCATAGAATCTTCCTGAAGCCGTAGCTATAAATCCTAATTGTAAATCATCCATGACACCCTCTAATTCCGACAAATACTCAACTGCCGACTGAGGCGGAGTATCCCGACCGTCTGTGAAAGCATGAATGGCTACTTTTTCAAGTCCTGCTTCTTTGGCAGCCCGCAAAAATCCATATAAGTGGTCTGTGTGGCTATGCACTGAAGCGGGACTGATTAATCCAAAAACATGACAGAAAGAATTATTATCTTTGACATGCTTAAATAATTTTTTTATTTCCTCGGCTTGTCCAAATGTATTATTGCTTATTGCCTTGGTTATTCTTACCACATCAGTATCCATGGTTTTGCCAAGGCCAATAGTGCCATGGCCTATTTCTGAATTACCAATCACTCCCTCAGGCAAACCAACTGCCAATCCCGACGCATCTAAGACTGTATGCGAGCACGTACTCCAGAGCAAATCAAAATTCGGCGTCTTCGCCTCATAAATTGCATTATGCTTTTTTTCTTCTCTAAGACCCCACCCATCAAGAATGATTAATACTACTTTCTTGCTATTTTTCATAATTTTAAATTTACCTCCCAAATAATCTTAACCCTAATAAACATTTTTTTCAATCTTTATTTCAAACCATTCCAAATTCCTTTGAAAACCAACCGTAAACTATGCGCCAAAGTGGCATCATGGATTTCTACTAGATAATGCGGACTTTGATTGGTTACCACCATAATCAGATAATCGCCGGCAATCCAAAGCGTGGAATCAAATTCTTTGGCTTCTTTCCAAAATTTAATTTTCCTGCGCGGAAACTGCTTATCCTTTAATTCTTCTGCCGATTCATTACTAAGCAACTTAAGATTCACTTCTTTAGATAATCCAGATTCCCAAGTCCAATCGATCCATTTCTCATAATACCTGACAAGATTACTATCCTGGAAACCCCACCAAGTTTTATCATTTGCCAAAATGCTCTCAATCCAAATCGGGGTTTGCTTATAAAGATAATTATCCAGATCTTCTTCGGCCACAAAGACAATTTTGGGAATGGAATATTTAGTTTGTCCGGCAAGTGTGGCGAGTTCCTTGATTGCGCTATCAATCAAGCCTTTCTTCTCTTCCAATTGCTTTTCTTCGCGTTTGGCGATTTGATTCAAGTCGCCAGGAGGAGTTGCCACGAAATAAGTGACACTTCCACCCAAATCCTGGGCAATCACGCCTTTCTGGATTAATTCTTTGGTCACGCTATATATTGTCGTCCGATTGATGCCCGTGGTCTTGGCCAAATCAGCCGGGGCAATCTTACCATTCTTAAGAATTGCCAAATAAACCTCAATTTCCTTGTCGCCAAAGCCTAATTTCTTGAGAATATCGTTGATCATATTGGTTTTTGTTAATTAACCTTATATCCATTATACCCTGTTGTCTACACATTGTCAACACATTTTAACAGATTGTTGATATATTATCAACATTTATTTCTATTGTAAATTTAAATATAATATTTATAATTTGTTGAATAATTATTGACAATTAGTTTAGTATATGCTATATTATAACATCAAGGATGAAACAGAAGCTAAAGAAAACAACAGAAACCCGGGCATTAAGCACGGGGAGGAGAAAAACCATGAAGTACATTTCAATCGTAATGACAATCGTAGTATCGGCCGTAATTTCGACAGCCGAGCAACCAGAAAAGGGACTTATTCCCGGAGTGGATGTCTTTGGCGGAAAGTTGAAGATCAGCGGATTTGTCGATATCACCGCCAACAAAGCAGAAAATACTAAGTTGGACAGCGATATCGACCCTGCCCGTGTCCGCGCCTCCTACAAACACGAAGAACTTGTCGGGAGTATGGAAATTAATTTCGCGGAAATAGGAATAATACATCTGGATTGAGAACATCGGACAATTCTAATTCGATGCCGAGCATACGGGTTAGCGGGTTGTCACGATACCCTAGTTTGTTTGCGGGTATTCGAGTGCCTGAGGATTGCGGTCTTCGTGGACCTGATTCGTGGCAAGAGTCACAATCACAACATGATTCGCAGTAACCATTTTCGCACGTACTTTCTACGCGCTCGCCACAATTACCGCAACACGCACAGTCGCAGCAATCGTCGCATCGCTCGCATCGCTCGCAAACAGATTCAACCCGTGCGCCGCAGTTTCGGCCAGCACAAGTAGAACACAAGCAATGGTCTTCGCAGTGTTCACAATTCGAGCACATTATTTCAGCACGATTAGAACACCCGCGATGCGTG
>CAIPBY010000025.1 GCA_903863425.1 Candidatus Buchananbacteria bacterium
ACTCAACATGTGGATAACTAAAAATAGCAAAAATAACTCCCTTGAAAAATATGTACTCGACTGTTAAGATTAACCTTGAATATGACACTATCCAAAACATTTAATCATCTTTGGGGAGTTCTAGGACTAAGTTTTTCCCTGGCCAAAGCCAACTTCAAACTGCGCATAGAGGGCAGTTATTTGGGTATTCTTTGGTATTTACTTGACCCATTACTACTATTTCTGATCCTATATGTAGTTTTTGGCAACAACTTAGGTGCCCAAATACCCCATTTCCCTCTTTATTTGATTTGGGGGCTAATCTTATTTAACTTCTTTTCAACGGTTACAACCCAGGCAACTTTGGTTATTTCCGGTAGTGGGGCTTTTATTAAATCCATGAAAATAAACATTTCCTCCCTGATAATATCTACTCTTATACAAACCATTTTCTCTCATTTTTTTGAATTAATCATCTTCTTAATTTTCATGGCTTACTTTCGAATGCCTTTAATCGGATTATTGGCCTATCCCATTGTTTTCATCTTTTTTGCCATGTTTACTTTGGGTTTATCATTTATCCTAGCCACAATCGGAGTATACACCGCCGATCTCAACAATGTTTGGAAAGCCTTTACTCAAGCCCTGTTTTTTGCCACCCCCATCTTCTATTTAGCCCCCAAAACATGGGCTTTTATTTGGAATCCAATGTATTATTTTCTGGGCATAAGCCGTGATCTTCTTATTTATAATCGCTTGCCCCAGCTTGAAATGGTTATTATTACTATAATATTCAGCGTAGGTACCCTAATCGTGGGCTATCTAATTTTCAATAAATACCATAAATACTTTGCAGAACATGTATAAATTATGAGTGATTATCCAATTATTCTCAAAAACATAAACAAAACTTTCCGCATCGGCTCTACGGCCAAGGATAGCGTTCTTAACCGCTGTCTCAGCTTTCTTTCTGGTCGAGAGAAAAAACTCACATTTTCTGTACTTAGCAATATCTGCCTGAAAGCGGAAAAGGGCACTGTTACGGGAATAATAGGCAGAAACGGCTCTGGGAAATCCACTCTACTTCGCCTAATCGCCGGAATTTATCAACCAGACAACGGAGAAATGACTTTGGAAGGAAAAATGGTATATATGACTGGATTTGGGCAAGGATTAATGCCAAAACTTACCACCAAAGAAAACATTTATTTGATCGGATCACTGCTTGATCTCTCCCGGCGGGACATTGAGAGAAAAATAGATGAAATTCTAGATTTTTCGGAATTAGGCCGTTATATTAATACTAAGGTTTATCAATTTTCTTCCGGCATGCTGGGGCGATTGTCATTTTCTACTACCATTTTATGCGTCAACCACAAAAAACCGGATATAATCCTAATAGACGAGGCACTCGATGCGGGCGCAGACATTAACTTCCAACACAAGGCCATGGCCAAAATAGAAGAAATGATTGGTGGCGGAGCTACGGTAATACTCGTCAGTCACAATCTAGAAACTATCGGCAAATTTTGTGAGCAGGTAATCTGGCTGGATCAAGGAAAAATTATCAAAGAAGGTCCAGCGAAAGAAATTATTGAAGAATATGTAAAAATTAATGGATAAATTAAATTAGAATATATCTAAACTTTAACGGGCAAAACGGGAAGGTAATGCCTTATTATTTCTATGGCTTGGCAATATTTCAACCCCGAATTCGAATATGAGCAGATGTTGGATAATGCGGTCAGTTCTTGGGCTGGCCATAGATTTTTTGCCTTCGATATAATTAGCAATTTCAAGCCAAAAACCGTAGTTGAACTAGGTACTTGGCATGGAACATCTTTTTTTTCATTTTGCCAAGGGGCAAAAAATAATAGTCCGGAAACAAAGCTATACGCCATAGACAGCTGGCAAGGAGATCCGCATACGGGAGAATACGGCGAAGAAATTTTTGCTGGTTTCCAAAAAATAATTAATACCTATTACCGAAACGTACGCCATGAAATTCTCAAGTTACCATTTGATCAAGCCCTTTCTTCTTTTGCTGATAATTCAATCGATTTACTGCATATCGACGGCTATCACACCTACGGCGCAGCTAAGCATGATTTCGAAAATTGGCTTAGCAAAGTAACAGATAATGGAATAATTATCTTTCATGATATTGAAATCGATGTAAAAGATTTTGGCGTCTACAAGCTTTGGGAAGAATTAAAAGAAAAATTTGTCACCATGGAGTTTCATCACTCCTACGGCTTAGGCATACTTTTCAAAAATCCAAAATTAGGCAATGAGTTGAAAACCCTGCAACCGGAGTGGCAGAGGCATTATTCTTATTTGCACGAAAATTTCAATCAAACGAAAATAATTTCTCTTTCTGACGTTTTACAGCAAGCCAATAATGAATCTGCCAAACAAAAACAGATTATCGAACATGGAGAGCAAAAAATTACGCAAGCCGAACAGATTATTGAACACAATAAGCAAACTATTGAACAGCACAAATGGGTGATTGAACAAGACAAGAGAATTATCGATCAGGATAAACAAATAATTAATAATTTAATTAACCTAGAGAAGCGCCACGATCAAGAATATTCTGAATTGAAAAAAAATACCGCCGAAAAGGAATCACTCATTGAATCACAGCGAGAACAAATTAAACATGATCAAAAAACAATTGAAGACTTAACCGAGCAAAAGAAACAATCCAAACAAGAATGCCTGGACAAAGACAGCGCCATAAATGAACAACAACTACAATTGGAGGAATTAAGGCAGAAAAATACCAGTTTTGAGAGAGAAAGCATTGAAAATAATACACTCATTGAATCGCAAAAAACCGAATTAGCCGCCATCCATGACAGCATAATCTGGAAAGCACAACAATACTGGGATCACTTACTAGATCTAGTGTTTGGCAAAGATACTAATCTGCGCCACGGCTATAATAAAACAATTAAAAAAATAAATACTCTTCTTTCTATTTTCTTTGACCGGGCGAAAAAGGCTCTTTTTGTCATTCGACGCTACCCAGCGCAAATTTCCAAAAATCCTTCTCTCTTTTCCAGCTTCTGCAAAACCTTTATTCAACACGGCCCATATAAAGCCTGGCAAGACGCCTACGATCTTCTCCAGCTTCAAAAAACACGGGGCCCAATACAACAATCACCACAAAATACCAAACCAGAAATAGCTCCCATCTCTCATGAAATCTCTACGCAGGAAAGTACTTTAGGAAAAACAGAACAAATAAAGAAGGAAATGGAAGCCAATCCCTTACTTGAAGGCAAAGTAAAAGCCAATGAAATAGTAGTTATTATACATCTATATTATCCAGACATGTGGGAAGAAATATGTAAATATTTAGATAATCTTCCTTACGATTTTTATTTAATGGTATCTCTTACAAAAGGAGCCTCCAATCAGAATACCATCAAAAAAATAAGGACTTACAAACCAAAGACTAAAATAAAAATTTTTGACAACAAAGGCATGGACATACTGCCATTTCTTAAATGTCTAAAAGAGATCCCCATCGAAACCAAATATATATTAAAATTACACACCAAAAAATCTCTTCATATGAATAATGGCAAAGAGTGGTTTAACGACATGATGGAACATGTTTTGCCAAGTAAGCAAGATGTCGATCTCATTTTATATAATTTAGAATTTACAGACATTGGCATGATAGGAGGATCTAGAATTTTTGACAGAAATACTTTTTATGATCAAAATATTGAAAAGATAGAATCCTATTTAAAACTAAATCAACCTGACTTTAATTGGATTTCGGGAACCATTTTCTGGACACGGCTAGACATCTTAAAACCATTGATTAATGATGATTTTATTAAATATGTTGAGGAAAATCAACCAGATGACTATTTACGAGATAACACCATTATTCATGGCCTAGAGAGAGTATTTGGTCTTTTGGTTTATAACTCCGACAAAATCATATCCGCCAAACCGATCCCTCCCAAAAAAATCCTATTTATCAGTCATCAAGAAAGTCTGACAGGCGCACCAAAGATAATAAAGCTCTTGATTGACGCAGCCATTCAATCAGGAGAATTTCGCTGTTATATATTTAGCAAAATTGCCCATGACGACAAATGGGATTACCCCCAGATTATTCGTCTAGATAATTTGCCAGGAATAGACGACCAATCCAAGATGGAATATTTAGACAAAATAATCGAACCCGATATAATTTTTGCTAATTCAGCTGAGACCATGTATTTGGCCAGGCATTTCAATGGCAAAAAAATGATCTTTATCCATGAATTCAGATCTCTCAATCCCTATCGAGATAATTTAAAAATCCTAAAAACTTTCGACAAAGTCCTAATTGGCAATCAAGGGACTCATGAACTACTGAAATCACACGGAGTCAAATCGGAAATTCACGAATACTATCTAGATGTTAAATTGCCAAACATTAATTACCCAGGAATAAAAGGTGACTTTATTGTAGGAATGGGCTATGTAATTATCCAAGCTCAGAGACTGCTTCAAACTGTTCAAGTCTTCTGGGTGATTATAATAATCGGAATTCTTGGCATCATCACTGATAAAATTTTCAAAATATCTAGATGCTTTTTCTTTCCATGGTATGATAAAAAAAATTATGCAAAAATTTAAAATAAAAAGAATATCCAAAAGCTATAGCAACGGCAAAGGCGTTAATGCACTAGAAAACATCTCCATTAATGTTGAAAATAAAGAATTTATTTCTATTGTTGGTCCTTCTGGCTGTGGCAAAACTACCCTGCTTAGAATAATCGCCGGTTTACTTGATAGTTCATCCGGACAAATATTTATTGACGAAAAGCCACTAGAAAAGTTTGATAAAAAAGTCGGAATGATGTTTCAAGCACCAGTTAACTTCCCTTGGCTGACAGTAAGAGAGAATATTGAGTTCGGAATGAAATTAAAAAAGCTACCAGAGACACAAATAGAAGAAATCAGCAAAAAACTGATAAAAGCCGTTGGATTGCAAGGCCATGAAAATTCATCGATAGATACCCTATCTGGAGGAATGGCTCAAAGAGTTACTATAGCAACCGTACTAGCCAACGATCCTGAGCTTATCCTTATGGACGAGCCATTCTCAGCACTTGACGCCCAAACCAAAGAATTAATGCAAGAATTGCTGAGTTCTATTTGGCAACAAGATAAAAAAATCGTGCTCTTTGTAACACATGATATTGATGAGGCTATCTTTCTTTCAGACAAAGTGATTGTCTTTGCCAAAAATCCTGGAACCATAAAAAAGGTGGTAGAAATAAGACTTCCTCGGCCACGGATTCATGATATAAAGTTTTCAAAAGAGTTTCTGGAAATTAAAAAACATATAACTAATCTTATACGGGAAGAAGTGCTGAGAAGTTAAATATAACAAACAAAAAACAGAGTAAAATACTCTGTTTTCTATCAATCGTTGTCATTCCTTAACAATTATCACAATAGTTTTAAATTCTGGTTGGGATTATTTTCTTCAATTAATTTGCCGACTGCTTTTGCCAACATCAACGCATCCGCATAAGCTTGTTTTAATTCCTGCTCCGATATTTGATCGAAATCGCCGTATTCAAGCTTGTTTCTCTTCTTGCGCATTTTCTGAATTCTTATGAATTCATTTCTTAGTTTGCCTTCCATTAATCGGTTGGCGACATCAATAACCACATAGTGATGACCTTGACTGCTTTTTTTGACTCTGTATCCGAAAACAGAAAGTATCGCCTCGCAACTGATTCTGGCGGCATCATAAATTATATTATATATGTTCTCCTCCCCATCCTTCAATGTTTCAGCTTTTTTGGCAAAACGCAAAAAACTTAAAGCTTTATCCAGTTTCTTTGACGCAGAATCGATTGAAGGAGCTATTGCCTCAACATTAATGTCAAATAAAGTTGGCATAATCGTTAATATTTCCTTTTAAAATTATTAATTTACTGTTGAGCACATTAACAAAAAAACTATCCTTCTCTTCTAATTTTTTTATGATTTCGTCTCTATTATAAATATGGTAATTTATCTCTCGGCCGAGTTTTCTTTCCAGCTCCACGGTTTTCTCAGTTAACAAATCAGAATCTGGATTGCCAATTATCATCAGATCAATGTCGCTGTCCACTACTTCCTGATTGCTGGCAATAGAACCAAAGACAAAAGCGCAGGTTATTTCTTCAAACTCATTCATTAAATCCTTTAACTGATACTCTGCGCCGATAGTTTTAGAAATCATACTTTTCAATTCCTCATATAAAGGATGAATTTTGTTTAACTTAAAAAGACGCAAATTGCCTTTGCGTTCATCTTGTAATATGCCATCCGCCACCAAGCTGGCCAAATTTCTCTGATAATAAGCTGGCTCTTTATTCAGATTTTTGGCAATTTCTCTTAAATAATAGACTCCGTCTGGATTCTTAAAAAAGAGATTGAGGATCTCGCCTTTGCCATTTTTTATAAATTCTAGCATAAAGGCATTATAGCATATTTGTTTACAATTGTAAACATTTTGTATACAATACCGCTAAATTATCTAAATTAAGATATTTTATCTAGTATTTATGTTGCTATCG
>CAIPBY010000026.1 GCA_903863425.1 Candidatus Buchananbacteria bacterium
TCGCAAGCCATATGGTTAATCTAGACAAAATCTACGCAATTCTCGCGCTTGCTTGATGGTGGCTTCGCCACTATATCAAGCCGGGGAAACGCTCGATTTGCTTGATTTTGTTCCTAGATTCCCATGGGCTTGCAAGGGTGCTCTGTATCCACATTTTTGAACCCGCATGCTTGCAAGCCTACAAAATCTTGTGCTGATTTTCCCTAAGCGCGAGCGTTAAAAGCCAGCATATAGCCTCAGCAGAGGCGCATGTGGCTTAGCTCGCGCAGGGAAAATCTAGCCATGATTTTGTAAAGCTTGCGCTTCTTTGCGCCCCTTTCTTCTAAAGAAAGGGGCAGAGAAAAATATTACCTTGTTAAAATCCGTATAAAACTGTAAAATATAGAGAAGAAAAGCAAAAAAATAATTAATCTAAATTATGAACAAAAATAAAATAACCTATGGCATTATCGCCATAGTAATAGTAATTATTGCCGTAGGAGCAATAATTTTTTGGCCCAAAGGCGGAGCAAGCAATTCCCAGAATTCCGACATTATCCTGTACTATGGCAACACTTGCCCTCATTGCAAAATCGTCGAAGACTTCATCAGTCAAAACAATATCGCGCAAAAAGTTTCTTTCCAGAACAAAGAAGTTTACCAAGATAAAAACAATGCTTTAGAATTAGCGGTCAAAGCCCAGAAATGCTCTATTGCCACTGATAGTATTGGCGTACCATTTCTTTGGGATGGAGCAAATTCAAAATGCTATGTCGGTGAGCCGGACATTACGCAATTTTTCAAAGATAAAGCTGGCATAAAATAATTATGAAAAAAAAAATCATCACTATAGCTCCGGCTCTTGCAATACTTACCGGTCTATTGGTTGCCACCACGGCCAAAGCCGTCTGTCCGATTTGTACTATAGCTGTAATCGGTGGCGTGGGACTTTCCAGATGGCTGGGAATCGATGACAGTATTTCCGGACTTTGGATCGGGGGACTTACTGTATCTATGATCATGTGGACTATCGACTGGATGAATCGCAAAAACTACCGATTCAAGGGCAGAAAAATTGTCATTACCATCGGCTATTATCTCTTAATTGTCGTGCCACTATTCTTCACTAATATTATGGGCCACCCCTTGAATAAAATCTGGGGTATTGATAAATTGTTATTAGGAATAATCGTAGGCAGTATCTTCTTCTTTGCCGGAGCCCTACTCTATCCACTAGCCAAGAACAAAAAAACCGGCAAGCCATATTTTCCCTATCAAAAGGTGGTCATGCCTATTTCACCCCTAATTATCTTAAGTATTATTTTTTATTTTTTAACCAAATAATATATGGACGACAATATCAAAAAACTCAATGACTTCATTGACAAAGTCGATCAGATGAAGAAGCAAGACAAAATGGATTTGTCTTCCGACCAGGACCTAAGTATTGCCATCATGAATCTAGTGAGCATCGAAGAGCATTTCTTCTTCAGCGGAGCCAAGACAGAAAATACGGAGTACTACGACATGATCAAGGATGTACGTGAAATGCGCAAAGAATTGCTTAAGAAGATAATCAAGGAATACGACGGCGAAGTCTGGTGTATTTCCAAGCATTTGCTGGCCGCTTCGATGCGACTAATGGAAGTAGGTACCAAACAACTAGGCATGGACAAAAAGGATGAGGCTTATGACCTGTTTGGCAAAGCTTACAATTTATACTCACTTTTCTGGGGACTCAATATGAAATTAATTGATCCCGGAGAAATCAAGAAAATTGATGACAATGCCCTAAACAAAGATGACAAAGAGAAGAAGGGCTTCATGGGCAGACTCGGCGTACTAGTTAAAAAAGCTGTTGACTGTTGCCTGGAATAACACAACTGATTCCGAAATACAAAAAACGCCCCAATGTCGTGCCGGGACGTTTTTTGATTTTAGTTATAATTTTAGAAAAATAAAAACCGTTACTAAACAGGAAGGAACTCCTACTTAGTAACGGATGTAACGGGAATCGCCGTCTCCCTTAACGGCTCTGGCCAGACCTCTTGTTACCGTTTGCGCCATACAGTTGCCTGCCCCTGTGAATACTTCCACCAGGCAAACGTTGCTGTTGTCCAGCAGTCGAACTTGCGCCGCCACCTGTTTGATTCTTTGCGGTAGCTTTCTTGCGTTGCGCTTTTTCCCTTGCGTCCAACATCGTTCTCCTTTTCGCTAACCACCACCATGACACAGTACCCTCGAAACTGATCTCGGGCACTTATAGAAAGATCTATTCTTGGCTGTTTAGGGCCAACTGCAAACAAAATAATGATAACAAAAAACAGTCAAATGGTCAAGATCGGACTGTTCAACTCACTTAAACCTTAAAAACCATCCTAACTACCGAATAGATAGATACTGAGAGGCCAACCACAAAATTAAAAATACTTATCTGCTTCATGAAGTGGCCAAAATCAGAATCGAAATTATGCCCAGCCCAATAGACTAGTATCGTGAGCACTATTACGCTAACAGCGATTGTAAGAATTATTATATTAAACATATTGATTATAAAATTATTGTCTCGTCCCGGAATGTTGCGCTCCGGGACGAGAACTGGTTTTGGACCGCTCAGCCATCACGGGACTGAGATAGCACCCATACTTTCAGTTTAGGATGCTTCGCCTTGTCCTTGGTCACGCCAAGGTATTTAGCAACACCCTGGGCTAGGTCGTATTCCACGCCCTTTACGAATGGCCCACGATCCTGCACCTTGCAGACGAGATATCTGCCGGTCTTAGGATTGACCATCAGGACTTTCGTCCCAAATGGCAATGTCCTGTGCGCCACCGTGGTTCGTGAATTCGGGTGAAACCTTTGACCGTTAGCCATAATCTTGCCGTGCTTGTACCAACTCACACGACAGGTTTCGCCTTTTGAATTCAAATGCAAATTCGCAGGCACTGATGGCATGCTCGTGCTCAGGTAGCTGACCGCTACCACAAGTAGTACGAACGTCATCTTCAAGATCCTCCTGTTGTAACACGGGGAAATTTGAATTGAAAAACCACAATGCAATCTCTATGCGAAGAGCTTACGTTTGGGTGATTTCTCCCTTCAAAGCCTAAAGCCTAATTACAATGTACTGCAACTAAAATATACAACACTTTATCTTAAATTAATATCTTTGCTTTGTCAACCCATGCCAGGATTATTTTACAACTGAACTCAGCGCCAACCCCCTGACCACACTAATAAACGCGTCTCCTTGCTTGATTTTGTCTGCACCAAATTTATCCCTGAATAGTTGCCTAATAACCGGAATATAAGTTGTGCCTCCAGTTAGAAACACTGAGTCTATGTCTTCTTTCTTCAATTCAGATCGGCTCAAAGTTTCATCTACGCCAATACTTATCTTGCTTATTTGATCGGAAATAAAAACTTCAAATTCTTGCCTATCTATTTCCTCAACTATATTAATGGCCGATTTATTAAACTTAATACTTTCTTTCAACTTATCAGATAGACCAATTTTGGCTTTCTCAATTTCACTAAAAAGCGAGAACCCTAGATCTTCTTCTATCAGGGCTTGCAGTCTGGTGATGGCCGGCTTGTCATCTGAAGTTTTTCCTATTTCATTAATTAATTTCATCTCATCTTTATCACTTTTCAAGAATGAAATCCGACGCCAATCACAAAGAGTGGTAGTGAGACGATTAGGAATATGGAGCCACTTAATTCCCGATTTATAATTAGATAATGATCCGAAATGACTGAGCATCTTATGAGACATAATACTGGAATCGAAATCATCTCCGCCGATATACACACCACCGGTGGCTAGAATATCTCCTCGTCTATCCTTGTTATGTTTAAGTGATGGTGATAATTTGATAATTGTAAAATCAGAAGTGCCTCCACCGAGGTCAGCCACCAGAACCGTCTCATCTTTTCTCAAGCTTGATTCATAATCATAAGCCGCAGCAATCGGCTCAAGCTGGAAATAAATATTTTCAAATCCGGCCATCTGCGCCGCTAATTTGAGGCGGTCTTGAGCTAATGATTCTTTCTTGGGATTATCCGAAAATATCGCCGGACGACCAAGAATTACAGATTTCACATCAACTCCTACAATTTTATCAGCTCTTTGCTTCAATTCCTTGATCATAATACAAACCAAATCCTCAACCGTGTACTTCTTGCCATTAATCATGGTGCCGACAAATCCCTCATCCGAAAGAGCGGATTTGATAGATTGGAGTAAACGTCCCTTCATGCCCGAAGAAACATATTGTAAAATTGCTTCTTCACCAATATATACATCGGAAGAATTTTTGGGAAAGAAAAGCACCGACCTGACTGTCTTTTGGCCATTATAGCCAACTGGCAAGACTCTAGCCTCGCCATTATCCAAAATGGAAATAGCTGAGTTGGAGGTGCCGAAGTCTAAGCCATAAATTTTTGTGTCCATATGTTTGTTTCCGCCAGAGGCGGATCAGCCTGTGGCTGATATTAATTATACAATAATTTGCATCAAAAAAACTGCCTTGGTTAGGCAGTCTTTTGGCGATTATATGAAATCTTATAATTTAATTGTTTTAGCTTATATATCATAACAGTATTAAATATAACTCTTTGTTGGCATACTGTCAAGACTTAAGCGGGTAAGGGGAGTCGGACCCCTGTCACCAGTTTGGAAAACTGGGATAATGACCGTTATATGATACCCGCAATATTTAAATAATAATAACAAATAATCGCTATTCTTTCAAGCATTACATCAATCTAATCGAAGTTAAAAGACGATGTTAGAACCTTTTTTCAAGAAAAATCATAGATTTTTCTAATTTTTTCAAACCCCAAATCGGAATTTCAAAGCCGTGTCGGATCAGCGGACAAAAAGGAAAGGGGTGGGGGGGAAAGGAATTTTTGTCCGCCCGCCACGGCTTTGAAACTCTGTCCCGAGCGAACCTGCCTGCCGGCAGGCAGGGCCGAGGGAACGAATTAATTCACCGACAAATCCCAAATCCAAATCCCATTTTTCCCACGCCCGCAACGCTTCGCGTAGCGGTGCGGGCAGGCGAAAGGCGGCGATTTTTCGTGTCGCGGCTACTGCCGCAACAACGCCGCCAAATATCGTCCTGTGGATAACTATTGACAATCAACAATAAAGCGTGTATAATACAGATGTAAGCTGTAAAGCTTCAAGAACTCTATTGCTTGAGGGTCCCGCAAGGGATCCTCTTTGCTTTTTAGCCGCTTTTATTGATTTCCTTTTTCCAACAGATAAAATTGCGAATTTTGTTGATCTCAAAAATAATCAAACCGCTCTTAGTCAGTTCATTCAATTCCGCCGATACTTTGCCAGCGGTAGCAAATAATATCACCTTTTTATTATCCTTAATCAATTGAGAAACTGGGTCGGCAAAATCACTATCAACACTCCACAGAACAAAAGTATCACAACTGTTTCTCTCGTAATCCAAAAGCATATCCCGGCCGATTTCCACATCAAAATTACACTTTAAATCTTCGATATAATAAACGCCGTTCTTATTCATCTCCTTAAACTTAAAGTTCAAATATTCCACAGTTTCTAAATCATATTTTTTGAGCAGGCAATTCCTAATAAACTTCTTCAAGAGATCGGCTGAGGTTGACGAGATACTGGAAGCATAAATTGAATGTTTTAATATCTTGACTGGCTTAGTTTTCAAGTCAAAATACTTTTTCATTTCTTTTATATTCTTTTCTGATTCTTTATCGCCGATTAGCATGCCATGATAAATCTTGATTGACTTGATATTATCAAACGACGACAAAAACTGTTTTAATCGTCTTAAATCAATATGCCAGCCAAGTTTATTAGACCATGGCCTGATATTGGCGTAGTCAATATAGACATTAGTCGAACCCGACATCAAACCATTCAATTCCGCAATTCTATTCGGATGACTGACAACTAAACTTGCTATTTTGTCAGTTAATGCTTTAAACATAAGCGATCAAATGATAATTACTTCTTCCAATCTCTGATGACAATACTACGGCCCTTGGTCGTTATTGTCAATTTCTGTTTCTCTCTGATTTTCAATTGATCCACGATTTCCGCAGGAATATTGATTGACAAACTCCTCTTGCCGACCCGAGTGACTTTTCTGATATATTTTTCCATATTTTTGTTGTTACGTAGCAAGCTACGTAACAGACTATTATTAATTCATAAATAATTTAACTAAAAAATATAAAAGCATACATTATTACCCTAAATGCGATTTAATTAAGTCTGTGGCAATCTTCTTGATTTTGTCTGCCTACTCAATTTTGGCGTTAAAA
>CAIPBY010000027.1 GCA_903863425.1 Candidatus Buchananbacteria bacterium
CAGCACTTCCCTTCTCTGATTGTCTCACTCCAGCAATCTATCAATATCAACCTTGGCCAAACGATTTTGGCAATTAGCTTTCACTTCTTCTGTTTTTTCGCGGATAATTTTTATGTCGAGCATATGATTAAAATTTCTAATTTCTAAATCCTAATGTCTAATATTAATTGCTACTGGGAACTTCTGGAACCGCAGGCACACTAGACGATGAAGAATTAATTTGATTTTGAAAAGCTTCCATTAATATTGCCTGATATTTCTTACCAATATCATCACTACATTTAGTTTCATTTTTGGTTACGGCATTACAGCCGAAAGTATACCCGAGCATGTAGCCTGTTCCGAAAACATTACTATTTTTGGCTGAATTAGTTATCAAAGCTTTATCCATTTCAGATTGAGCCTTGCCGTCACCCATGCCTTTCTTGATGGCGTCTTTCAACTCCTGGTTATCGGCAGGATTTGTTCCTTGATAATTCATCATCTTAACAATATTATTGATATTTGCTTCAGAATCAACGGTGTTGGCGTTTTGACTATCTTGGGCGATACTATTGGCCGTGGCCACTTGATCAACGACAGCAACTGGATTATTACTTGGTTTTGGAGCTCCACAGCCTGCCAAAATAATGGCCACTACGGCAACTAACGAAACGACGAATAATTTTTTCATATTATTTTTCAATTATGGTCACTGATTTAACTTTCACTGGCGTAATCGGCTGAGAACTTTCACCACTAGGGCTGGCTTGCACTGAAGCCGTGGCAATTTTATCCACAACCTCAATTCCTTTGGTTACATGACCGAAAATCACATAATTCTTCTGTAAAGGCACATCTCCATGCATAATAAAAAACTGCGAGCCGTTAGTATTCGGTCCAGCATTGGCCATAGCCACGGTTCCACGAGTGTATTCACCGGTGAAAGGCTCGTCATTAAATTGATATCCCGGGCCGCCTGATCCAGTGCCTGTCGGATCACCGCCCTGGATCATGAAATCCTTGATTACGCGATGAAAGATGGTATTGTCATAAAAATTCTTCTTGGCCAAAGTTACAAAATTATTAACCGTGATTGGCGTAGCTGAAGCGGTCAGAGCAATTTCAATGTCGCCTTGGTCAGTTTTTAGAACTGCGGTGTAATTTTTGGTCTTATCGATAGTTAATGTTGACATAGTGTTTGAAGTTTGATTAATTGCTTGTCCCGTGCCAGAGGCAGGCACAGCGCCCTGGGAGGATGTTGATGTAGAATTTGTTTGCGTGGCGGAGTCATCGGCAGGATTGAGATCACCATTGGACGTATCATCGGCCGGATTCCTTTCGATTGTTCCGGCATTTCCACCTTGAGTGGTGTTTGTATTTTGCTGAACTGCTCCGCAACCAGCGAGGGCTACACCTATGGCAATAATTGCCAGGGAAAATAAAAATTTACTTTTCATAGTTTTATTCTACTAATTTATAATTTTTCGTTAATTCATCTACTTTATTTTTGTCTCCAAAGACAATTACGCCCAGAATATTAACCTGCTCAAGATTCTTGCCTTTGACTGACTCGATTATTTTCTTATCACTTGAGGTGGTAATCATTTCTTCAATAAATTCATGGACAACCAACTCATTTTGCTTTGCGGTCTTCATTAAGTCAAGTAACTCCTTCTTAGAATCCGCTTCTTTAATTATGATGGCTTGTTCAATATTAAGAGAGATTTTTTTCTGGTCTTTGGTTTCAATTTTATCCTGCTTCAGCAAACTGCGTCCCTGACGACAAGCCAAAGAAGCGCTTAAATGAGCAATCGCATTCAATTGTTGCCAATTCTTTAATCCCGCCTCTTTATTTAGAACAGCAACGGCTCTAGTCGAATTTTTAATTCTTTTGCTTTCCGATTCTAACGGCCTAAGCAACGGAAACAATACTACATCTCTTAAATTATTCTGTCCTGTTAAAATTGCCACTACCCTATCAATTCCCATACCCCAACCAGATATAGGCGGAGCGCCATGCTCAAGCGCGGTGATAAATTCATCATCCCCTTCCATAACCTCGCCCTCGCCTTTGTCCTTGGCCTGCTTTTGTCCGTCAAATCTCTCCTTTTGATCAATTGGATCAACCAGCTCAGAATAAGCCTTGAGCATTTCCCAACCATTAACCACGATTTGGAATTGATCAACAAGTCTATCATTCTTGTCATTAATTCTCGCTAACGGCTGAAGATACTTCGGATAATTATAAAGGACTATTGGACCGACAATCTTTGCGCGTGAAACCTTTTTGTATAAATTATCAACGAGTCCAGCCAAGCTCATATCTTCCATATCCTCAAATTCAATTTTCTTTTTCTTAATATCTTTGAGTAATTCTTTGCTGTCATTATATTTCATAACGTCCAAGCCAGTATCCTTCTTGAGCATCTCAATAAAATCAACTCGTTTCCATGGCGTTGTGAAGTCTACCATTTTCTTCTCACCTTCACGATTTTCCACTTCTATTTTCTTATCAATCCCCAATTTATCAAAAAAATAATCAAACATTTTCTCGGTAAATCTGATATTATCCTCAAAATTCCAATAGGCGCAATAGTGCTCTACTGAAGTGTGCTCCGGCAAGTGAGACGGATCAACACCTTCATTTCTAAACGCTTTACCAATTTCAAAAATCTTTTCCATACCGCCGACAATCAACTCCTTGAGCGGTAATTCAAGGGAAATACGCAAAACCAAATCAATATCCAAGGCATTGTTGTGTGTTTTGTATGGCGTAGCAGTCGCGCCTGTTGCCTGATGTAAGAAAGTTGCCGTTTCCACTTCATTAAATCCTTCCTGCCAATAGAACTCCCGAAGAGCGCGGACAAAATCACTTCTGAATTGGAATCTCTTTTTGGAATTATCATTCATTAATAAATCCAAATATCTCTGGCGATAAATCGTATCTGCATCTTTGAGGCCATGGAACTTCTCCGGCAACGGCAAAAGCGCTTTGCCCAAAATTTGATAATCCTTGGCCAAGATAGAAATTTCACCTTTTTGTGTGGTAAAAATCTCCCCTTCCACGCCGATGAAATCGCCCATGTCAAAATTATCATTGAAAAATTTGAATTTATCCTGGCCCAAGTCATCTTGTTTGAGCACAACCTGAATTTTACCAGACCAATCCTGCAAATGGCAAAAGGCGATCTTGCCCATATTGCGAATGGTCATAATGCGTCCGGCCGTCTGAATCTTGGCACCTTCCTTGGCGGACTTGGCCTCAGCCAGAGACTGCTTCTTGTTGAATTTCTCAGGATAAGGGTTTATCCCAGCCGACTTAATGCTTTCCAGCCGTTTGAGGCGCATATTGCGTTCATCGAGCGGCGATGTTTTTTCTTTATTATCCATAATTATTGTCTAAAATGTAATAATATAATTTTACCTAAATCAAAGCAATTTAGCAAGGCAAAAAGAAAACGAGAGTACGTGGCATGCCATACTCTCGGTGTTTCAGTTAATACATCTTGGTTGTTCCAGCCTGGAATAGAGGGACGGTTTCCTATTCCATAGAGAAGGCAACCCATGTCGGCTACCCCGGGTCTTACACCTAGGAGAAAGTCTCTTTGCCATAAACCCATTTGTGGTCGCTAACCTTCATAACCACCCGTTTGCACTGGAGGCAACGTGATGAAGACGCAAAGTACGTCGCCAATGGAGTTGTCCACCACAATAACAAAATGCATCAACTAGTAACTATACTTAACATAGATTAGTCAATTTGTCAAAACAAATTAGAACATCAAAAAACGGCCGAATGGCCGTTTATGGTAAATCAATTTATTTCTTTTTGTTCTTGGCTTTTTCTTTCTTTGCCCTTTTCTTTTCCCGAAAAGCTTCCACTAATTTACTGGCGCCCTCGATTAACGGGGGTATGTAACTAGCCGTACTTTCCGCTCTTTTGCGAACGATAGTCAAAATCTGATCAACAAGTTCCAACTTCTTCTTGGCGCTAGTGACAATCTGTCTGGCGTCACGCACTGCCAGCATAAGATAGAAGGCGCAGAATCCTAAACATATTCCTATCCACAAAATCACAAAGGCCAGACATAACCAAAGAATATCTAACGATGAATTGACAAGCATGGTATTTAAAGTTAATTTCTATCTAACTTTTATATTATATCACTTTTCCAAAATTTCAACAAATAAATTTATTGCAAATGTTTTTTCTTCAACTCCTCCACCATCTTGGACAGCTTCTTGCTAATGCTAATTTTGTATTTAACCGGCTTTTTAATCGCCTTGAAGGCAGTTGGTAGTGTCTTTAATTCTTTTTCAATATTCTTTTTTATTTCTTCTAAAGTCTTCTCTTTCCCAACCCTCTTGCCTTTGGATATTACCTTATGAAGCATGGGAACACCCAATTTCTCATCTTCTATTCCTATTATATCTTCCTTTATTTTGCCGTTTTTATATATGCGAAAAATTTGTTTTCTGCCAGGATAACTTTCTTTGCCTTTAGTCAGTTTGGCTTTCTGCTCAATTGTTCCGTCTTGATGAATAAGCTCCGCCATCTTGTACACTGCCTCAAATCGAGGATTATCAACTACATTTATGAGCGCCGTGGCAGATATATAACAATTAACTGGCGTTTTGTCTTTAACCATATCATCTATAATATATTCATCTAAATTACTCATGGCTTCAATTCCTATATTATTTAAGCCATTTTTATCAAGAGTCTTTCTAACATAAAAAACCTGCTTTTTTATATTACCACTATCGACTGTAATCATAAACTTTTTGAAATCAACCTTGGGAGTCTTTTTTATTTCTCTTATAAATAAATCCAAGCCCTTTTTCATATCATATGTATCAACCATAACCCAAAATAATTCCATTTTTTCCATCAATGAATCCAAAACATATCTATAAGCCTCTTTTTCGGTATTAAATGATTTAATAAAAGCATGATTTATATTTGCTAAAATTTTATTTGGCGGAGTATACTGTTTAAATTTTCTAAAAAATAATGGTACAGCGTTTACACTGCCACCGAGTAAATATGAAGCCCTAATTACACCCATTCCTTGTTCAAGTCCGGGCAATCTTACTATAGAGGCAGCGACAAAAAAAGTCCCCTCTGAAACAAATTTAAGTCTCGCCGTTTTACTAATTATTCTTATGGGGTAACCAAATATATTAAGCACAAATGCGGTCAACAAATTTGCCTCAACTATGGGAGCAGTTATTCTAAGTATTGGTTCTCCTGGAAAAAATACAGTGCCATCTTTCATAGACCAGACATCTCCAGAGAATTTAAAATTACGGTAGAAATTTTCTGTTTTTTTGGAATCAATAAGACCCATTTTCTTAAATAATCTTATTGCCTCTGAGTCAAAATGAAAATTTAATAAAATATCAATAAATCTCTCCAACCCATCAAACAAATAGAAATTCCAATATTCGGGCATATCTCTAACCACCAGATCAAAAGTGGCAATATCCTTGTCTATACCACGATTAATCCAGGTCAAATTGCCAACAAAAATATTCGTATATTCCAACAAAGGAATATCCGAGATGTCCATCTCATAGCTTTTTGTTTTTCCTTCCATAGTTTTGTTTTATATTCCCGCGCCTTCCGTAAACTCGTTTTTGGCATCAAAAAATTTCTTTAAATCAAATTTTGCTATCTCTACCTTGTCTTCATCTGACAATTCTTCACCCTCTGACTTTCTATAATATGACTCAATTATAAAATTTATTTCATCTACTATCTCTCCTGCTTCCTGATTATTGGAGGAACTGACAAAATAAACATGCTCAAACATACCTATCATTCCAGGGTCTAATTTTTTTAATGCATCCAATAAATCAACATGTCTCAGGGAACTATCAGCAATAACAATCGGCCTTTGAGCAAATTCATCATTTTTAACATTTTTCATTCTTTTAATCGTACTATCTACAATTGAAGTCAATAATTCGGTAATGGTTCCGGAAGTTCCGTGTAGGACTACCATAGCATCGGTATCTTCGAGATTATCTAATCGCTCAAGCAAGGTATCTTCTTCGGTTATTTTTGCATACTCTGTAGCCTTGCCCAAAACATCACCGATCGTAATCCCTTCTGGAATCAACTCGTCGCAACCCAATCTGAGAGCCTCTTCATGGCCAGCCTTAGATGCCGCTTCCATAATGCCGGTATTATAACCGCCGGTTTTTATCTTATGCCAATTCCCTACAATTTTGGTAGCCAAAGATCCGGCTATATCAACGGCTTTTTTTTCGCCATCAGTTTTTGAGCCTCTCGTGCCAAATATAGAAACTTCAAATTTCTTTCTTTTTTCTCGTTCCTCTTCGGAAAATTCACCCACCGGCAATCTTCCTTCATTGCGATTAAAAGTCTGCATAATATTTTTTATTAATTTACCTTACTTTAATTCCGTATTCCTTTTGAAGTAATGCGACAACTTTTTCATGCGCGGATTGAGCTTCGCCTAGCTCAAGGGTTTTTTCAGAGTTACGATAAGTGAGTCTGATAGCCAAAGCTTTCTTACCTTTTTCCATGTTAGCACCTTCATAGACAGACAAGAATTCCACTTTCTCGATAATTTCACTTACACCTTGCGCGTGACTAGCCACATCAGCAAAGAGAATATTGGAAGCAATTTCCATGGATAAATCCAACTCAATTACCGGATATTTCGGTAGTGGTGCATAAGCTGGAGTAGTCTTGGCGAATTTAATCAACTGATCAAAATTAATTTCACACACTGCCACTAATCTCTTAATTCCTATTGCAGACTTGCATGCCTTATTAATCATTCCAATACTGCCAACCATCTCATCTCTAATTCTAATTTCAAAACATTTCCCCTTTTCTCCATAATTAACACTCTCCCCTGCCTTTAAATTAAAATTTGAAATATTTAATTTGCTCAGCAGTACCTCTAAACCGCCCTTCAAGCTAGAAAAAGCGTCTTCATCACTTTCATCACTATTTAGAATTGCCAAACGAGTAATTTCTTCTGGCAAATCTTTCTCCCTATTTCTATAAACCTTGCTCAACTCAAAGGTCTTTATTTTCTTGAAATTGGATTCATTTTCTGATTCGGCCTGAAGCATAGACGGGATAAGCTCAGTGCGCATATACTGAAAATCGGAGCTCAAAGGATTATCAATTTCCACGCAGTCCTCTACCTTCAACCCGCAAGCCTTGATTAATTTATCGGACACAAAAGAATAATTATAATTCTCACAATAACCCATGCCGGCAAGAAAATTCTTGACTTTCCATTCCCAGAAAAACTGATCTGATGATTTGTAGTCAGCTGGAATACCGCCGGTCATCAAATTAGTCGGTAAATTATGATAGCCATAGATTCTGGCAATTTCCTCAATTAAATCATGCTCGCCTTCCACATCCTTCGTTCTCCACCAAGGCACTCGTACGATAAGCTCTTTGGCCTTCTCAGAAACTTTGGCCGAAACTATTTCAAATCCAAGCGATTCCAAAATTTCCTTCATCTTGAGAAGCTTCAACTCTACGCCCAAAGCATTATTAACGGCTATTGGATCAAGTTTGATTTTCTTCTCTTCTAATTTATAATTTTTTACACTAATTATCTCGCTGGCAATCTTGCCATTGGCTAATTGCTGAACCAACTCAATTGCCCGCAGAAGTGCCATAGTTGTGTTTTCCGGACTAAGTCCCTTCTCATACAAATCGGAGCTCTCTGAATGCAAATTTAAGGCTCTGGCAGTCTTCCTCACACTGACAGAATCGAAATTAGCTACTTCAAAAACAATTGTCTTGGTCTCATCACTGGCCGCGGAAAGCTCTCCGCCCATTACTCCGCCAATAGCCACCGGATCACTCTTATCTGCAATAATTAAATTATTCTCAGTCAATTCATATTCCTTGCCATCAAGCGCCAAAATCTTCTCATCTTTCTTCGCTAGCCTTACAATTATTTCTGCACTCTTTCCGCCCGAGGCGGATCCGCCTTGGGCGGATAACTTTTCATAATCAAACACGTGCATGGGTTGGCCGTATTCAAGCAAAATATAATTAGTAATGTCAACTAAATTGTTTATAGGCCTAAGTCCAGCAGAAATCAATCTTTGTTGCATCCAGAGTGGTGACGGCTTGACTTCTACATCAGTTATGACAATAGCAGAATATTTCGGGCAAAGCTTTGGTTCTTTGACGGTTACCTTCAGTGTCATTGCGAGGGAGTCTGCCTTAGCAGACGACCGTGGCAATCCCGCGGGATCCCCACGCTCCGCTTTGCTACGCTCGGGATGACAAATAGCGAGATCTGGTTTTGGTTCTTTGTTTAATGTCTTGGCTCCGGTGATAGCAACTGCTTCACGAGCAATGCCAATTATACTCATGGCATCCGGGCGATTGGAAGTAACTTCCATGTCAAAGATAACGTCATTAATCGGCATGACCTTCTCCAGTGGCTCACCAATTTTACTATCACTCGGGAGAATAAATATTCCGGTGTGATCATCGCCAAGTCCTAATTCTTTCTGTGAGCACATCATACCAAAACTCTCTACGCCACGAAGCTTAGCTGATTTAATCTCAAAATCCCCTACTTTACCACCAACAAGTACAACCGGCACTTTCTGGCCGACCAATATATTTGGCGCACCGCAAACGATCTGTAATTTCTCTTTGCCAACATTCACTTCGCAGACATGCAGTTTATCCGCATCAGGATGCTGATCAATTTTCAGAATTTCACCAACTACAACTTTGGTGAAGTTTGGCTTCATTTCGTGGATACGATCAACTGATGGACCATGCAAAGACATTGTCTTGGCAAACTCCTGAGGAGTTAAGTCAGTCTTGATATATTCTTTAAGCCAATTGTAGGATATGTTGAGATTCATAAAATTTTAATTCTTTTTATCTGCCTTATTAAATACAACGTAATAATAATTTCTATTAATCCAAAAATTAATGTAATAAATATACTAACAATATTAAAATTGA
>CAIPBY010000028.1 GCA_903863425.1 Candidatus Buchananbacteria bacterium
GCGAGAATTGCGTAGATTTTGTCTAGATTAACCATATGGCTTGCGACTTTTTCTTTTTGTTAGCTTTTTCTTTTCCTAGAAAAAGAAAAAGTAAAAACATGCTATTAAAATAATTTTCCCTTAATTTGCCCATTTTTTAATAATTATCAAGAAAAAAATGCATAAATTTAGCCAAAATTTATCATTTTTTCAACCTCAAACTATTGACTAAATAACTCAAAAATGATATACTGGTCGGTTGCGCAATAAGGAAAGACGGTTTTGCCAACAAACCTAATTAATTAGCTAAAATATGCTAAAAATCAAAGAAAAAGCCATATTACTTGTGTTTTCTATCTTTGTTTTTCAGTTAGCCTTTCCTCAGTATTCTTTTGCTTACGGCTTTGACCAAAATAGCGCTTTTACTACCAATACCAATAGTACCACTAGTATTATTGCTGGTAATAGCTCATCTTCTAACGATAATCAGGTTATTTTCTATGATGGCGGTCCAGATGCTTCCCAATCTTGTAGTCCTTATGAGATTATTCCTGGAATAAGCATATTTACCTCAAAACAAGACAATTCTAGTGTTATTGAAGCGGTTGATGAAATAGAGTCTATTAGAGATTATGTTCTAAACGAGGCCAAAAAGGTTGGCTTGAATCCCAATGAAGTCGACAAGATCATTCAATGTGAAAGCAGATGGGATCCTAAGGCCATTGGACACAACAAAAACGGTAGCTCTGACTCTGGTTTGTGGCAAATTAACTCAATTCATAAGACTTTGACCTTGGCTGATAAATTAGACTACAAAACAGCCACCAAATGGGCTTTGGAGAAGAGATTAAGGGATGGCAATTGGTCTGCCTGGTATTGTGCCAGAAAAGTAGGAATTAGAACTTAAAATATTTATATAAAAAAGTCCCGAATTATATCGGGACTTTTTTGTTTACAGGTCACGGCCGGGATCGCCCCGCCTCTCGCGAGAGGCGGGGTTGCAGATTTTACACCGTTATTTAAAAGATTTTTATGAGGCCTGAGCCGGGATCGAACCGGCGATAGCGGTTTTGCAGACCGCTGCCTTACCACTTGGCTATCAGGCCGAATATTATATTCATTTATACCCCAATCTTTTGAGTAATCCAGTATAAGAAGAACCAAATTGTTTTAATTTAAGTTCTCTTTGTCTGGCCAAAGCTTCTTGTTTATAGGACTCATAATAAACCAATTCTAAAGGTCTTCTATGTCTAGTTGCATTCACGAGTCCATTTGAATGCTGAGAAAATCTAATTTTTAAATTAGATGAATATCCTATATAAAAACCATTATCTAGTCGACTTTTTAATAAATATACGTAATACATGAAAATGTTCTAATATGGGTCGGAATTGTTGTTGTCTACCGACCATAAATATAGATTAACAAATAATTTGAAATATTTCAATTTTGAAGCCATAATACTTGATTTTTTTCTTATTTTTTGGTAAAGTAAATATTGTCAAATTAATCAAATGAACCATGAATGTTGCCGAATTAGCCAGAAAACTTCAAGTTACAAGCAATGAATTGCTGGAAAAACTCCCGCATATTGGTTTTGATATCGGCAGGCGCGCCATCAAGGTTGATGATCGTTTGGCCGAAAAGATTATCGATGTCTGGAAACGCAATGCCAAATTAGAAAAAGAGAAAGCTAGAATCGAGGAAATCAGAGGAGTTGGCAAAACGGATGAGGTTGTCGCCCCGGCAGAAATATTGGAAGTGAAAATCCCCCAGGTTATCACTGTGAGAGAATTTGCTTCAAGGCTTAATTTGCCGATTAATAAAGTTTTGATGGAGCTGATGAAAAATGGCGTGCTGGCTTCTATGAATGAAAGAATTGATTTTGATACGGCTTGCATTATTGGAGAAGAATTGGGATTTAAAGTTGTCCTTGATGAAGTTAGAGTGGATGAATCTCAAGAAGAATCACAACAGAAGATGAAAGATATTTTGTGTGACAAGGAAGGATGCCAACCCAGACCACCGGTAATTGTGGTTATGGGGCACGTTGATCATGGCAAAACCAAGATCTTGGACGCCATTAGAAGAACAGATGTAATTTCCGGAGAGAGCGGTGGCATCACTCAGCATATAGGAGCTTATCAAGTACGCAGGAAAAATCGTTTGCTTACCTTTATTGATACTCCTGGCCATGAAGCTTTCACGGCTATGCGCTCTCGTGGCGCTAGAGTGGCGGACATCGCCGTACTGGTAGTGGCTGCTGATGATGGCGTGCAACCTCAGACCAAAGAAGCGATTAAGATAATCCAAGATGCGGGATTGCCGTTTGTGGTGGCTATAAATAAAATTGATAAGACAGATGCTAATGTCGAGAAAGCCAAGCAAGATTTATCTTCTCTGGGCTTGCTTCCTGAGGATTGGGGCGGTGAAGTAATTTGCGTGCCAGTTTCAGCCAAGACTGGTGATGGCATGGATGATTTGCTGGAGACTTTGATTCTGGTAGCTGATATGAATAAAGATACTATCATGGCTAATCCTGACAGGCCGGCTATGGGCACTATTATCGAATCCCATGTTGATAAGGGTGAAGGTCCGGTAGCGACCATTCTCGTCCAGGCAGGAACTCTGTGCGTAGGAAATATTCTTTGCGTAGGTAATTTATATTTTGGAAAAGTTAAATCCCTTCGTGATTACAAGGGTGAGAATATAACTAGCGCGCCTCCAGGAACGCCAGTCAAGATTCTGGGCCTCAAAGTTTCTCCTGATGTAGGGAGTGTCCTGGAAGTATCTTGTGATGCTAAAGGATTAAGTAAAGATATTAAAAATCAGAAAGCCAAGCAACAGAAAGATTTCTCGGTTCAGTCGCATCATGCCATTGAGAATTCTGATTCAGTGCAATTTGTAAACTTGATTCTCAAAGCCGATGTGCTCGGTTCAGTCGAAGCGATTATTGAGAGTTTGGCTAAGTTAGAAACCAAAGACATAAAAGTAAAGATAGTTTCCAAAGGCCTCGGAATGATCACGGAATCGGATGTGCTCAAGGCTGAAGCCACAGGAGCGAAAATTATTGGATTTCATATCAAACCAAGTCCGACTGTTTCTAATTTGGCGCGTGACAAGAAAGTTGATATTAAATTGTATGACGTCATCTATCATCTCATTGAAGATATTCAGAAGGAAATGCTAACGTTGATCAAGAAAGAAATGGTGCAAAGGTTACTTGGTAAGTTGCAAGTGCTCAAAGTGTTTAGACGCGAATCCAAGAATATGATTCTTGGTGGTAGAGTGACTGAGGGCTATATCGAGGCTTGTGATACGGTTGTGGTTGTGCGAAATGGCTTAGCACTGGCTTCGGGCAAAGTGACTCGAGTGGAGTTGTCTCGGCAGGTAGTTGATAAGGTTAATTCTGGCCAAGAGTGCGGTGTGAATTATGAAGGCAATTCTGTGGTTGATGTGGGAGATGAGTTGGAATTTTATAGAGAAGAAGAAGGGAAATAATATGCCAGCAGAGAGAATGCCAAAAATAAATGAATTGCTCCGAGCCAACATTGCCCAGGCTATCCGTGAGGAGCTGGAGATACCATTGGGAACCGTGGTGAGCGTGATTAGTGTGAGTACTTCCGCTGATTTACATTATGCCAAGGCGTATGTGAGTATTGTACCTGATGAGAAGTCACAAGCAATCCTAGGTTTTCTTAATCGCCATACCAAGACCATCCAAGCTTTCTTGGCTGATAAGGTAGTGCTTCGCAATACGCCAAAGTTGCAATTCATGATTGATGATATTGAGCAAAAAGCCGCGGAAATTGATCGGTTGCTGGATAATTTGAAGTAGAAGTTTAGTATTTTTGGTAAAGCGTCGATATTTGGCGCTTTTATTTTTAATAAAAATTATGTTATTGACAAAAAGCTAATTTTTATGTAAGTTAATTCAAATTAAACCGTTAATATGACTCAGAAAAACCAGCAAATTGAGACTTTTTCTCAAAACGAAAACCAGGAAGGCCGGGTGTTGATTATTGGTTTGGGCGGTGCCGGAGTCGAAAGAAAGTATGAGGATATTAATCAGAATTTCCGAGAATCCTTAGATTTAGTCCCGTATTTGGTTGATAGCGCCGGAAAAATTGATTTCATGGCTTTGTGCCAGAAGGACAGCGCGGATCTGACTTCTTTCGAAGTGTCCAATATCGCCAAAACTATCTTCCAATATCAAAACGACTATGACGGCTTTGTCATTGTCGGCGGTACGGATACTATGCCTTATACGGCTTCGGCCACGGCCTTCGCTCTTCGTGGTATGGGCACGCCAATTGTGTTTACCGGTGCCACGCAGAATGCTCATGATTGGGATTCTGATTTCCGTATCAACTTGCCTAATGCCATCAAAGTGGCGGTTATGGGTTGTTCTGATGTCAACGCGCCTAGCATCGGCGAGGTCGGAGTGCTTTTCGACGATACTTTGTCTCGCGCCACTGCTTGTATCAATCGCGGAACCAGATCCAATAATCCTATCATCACTCCCCGTGTTCCCAAGTTGGGAGATGTGGGCTGGACAGTCAAAGTCGGATCAGTTTCTAATCCCCGCAGACCATCACAGTTGAATTATTCTTACAATACTAATGTCAATGTGGCTTATTTCGATTTGGTTTCAGAAACGCATTTAAGCAGTTTGAATAAGATTATAGATGACAAAACCATCCAGGGAATTATCATTGGCGCTTTCGGCGCGGGCAATATCCCGGCCAAGCTTATTCCTTCTGTTTATCGCGCTGTTTATGAAAAGGGCAAAGCCATCGGCGTAGTCACTAATTGCAAAAAGGGAAGCGCAGATATGGGACTCTATGATGTAGGTGTTGCGGCTGTCAAAGCCGGCGCTATCTCTCTCGGCCCTATGACCAAGCCGGCAGCCGTGGAGAAGATGCGCTATGCTCTCAATAATGCCAAAGGCGAAGGATTTAAATTTTTGCAGGATGTAGCGCGCTTGTTGCTTACGGCTGTAGCCGAAGAAATTCCGGAGAACTTTTCTCGTCACGCGGTCAACCAAATCCGCGAAAGGTTCTTGATCGAGCCAGTCAAATTGGAAAGCTTTTTCAAGCCAGGAGAAAATACCAAATATAATTTGGAAATCAAGCAGTATTGCCGTTCCAAAACGCCCAAGTACAAGATTTTAGTTATCAGTATGGGAGGAACATTTTTCCAAGAGCCGAATATTGAAGGATCTCTCGCTCCGACCAAAAGGAAGCTGGGCGAGCTTTTTGATGTGAAGCTCAAGAATTTGGATAGATTTGTTTCCGTGGATTATATGGAACTGGCCAATATGGATAGCACCGATCTCGAGCATCAGCATCGGGCGCAATTATCGCGGGTCATCGCCAAGAACGTCAATGACTATGATGGCTTTGTAGTCCTTCATGGCACGGATACCATGGCTTACTCCGCGGCTTCGGTTTCGTTTATGCTTTTGGGCATTGAGAAGGATGTGGTTTTTACCGGTTCACAAAAGCCGGGTTTCGGTTCTTCTGATTTTGATCGTAATTTCATCAAGGCCATGAAAGCCATCATTACCAGATTGGAGCAATCAGATGAAGAAAGAGTACGACCAGGCGTGAAAGTTTCTTTTGGCGATAAGCTGATGATCGGTACGACGGTAATCAAAGAAGACGAGCATGGCATCAACGCCTTTGCGCCAGTAGAGAAACATTTATTGGCCGGAACTTTGAGCCATCATGTCGAACTCAAAGACATTAATCGCGATATTGCCAAAAGGCCATTTACGCTGTTTACTGATTTTGCTATCAATATTGCTTACTTTGAATGCATCAGCGCTATTGATATTAAGCAGTTTGAGAATTATGTGGAGAATCCTGACATTGCCGGCATCCTTATCGGCGGTTATGACGAAGGCAATATGCCGATTCAGATGAAGTACTATATTGCCACAGCCGTGAATTCTTATAATAAGCCTATTGCCTTCCTTTCCAATACGGATAATGGTGTGGCGGAAATGCCCACTGAAGGCCGAGGATCAGAATTCATCAGGGCTGGCGCTATTGCTCTCGGTGATATGATCAAGGAAAGCGCTTTCCAGAAAATGTGCTATGCCATGGGCGTGGCCAAGAAACAGAAAGGTCTTGAAGGCCGGGACAGGATTGAATTTGTCAGGAGGATACTCCATACCAATCTCACTGGTGAAATTTCTGAGAAGTATTGCCTCATCGGCGAGGAAGTTTACAAAGGGCTTCTGTCAGAGAAGACCTTCACGGATGAAGAAATTCAGAAGAGCATCGCCGAGGCGCAGGAGAATGTGGCCGATTTGGATTTGTCGGCTGGAGTTGAGGTTGAGAAGGATATAGTGAAAATAATTGGGCAAAAAGCAATTAATTTAGAGCCGGAAGAGGCAGTTGAGTTGGACAAGGTCGATAATGAAGCTGTGAAATTAGAGTCGATTTAATATTTTTTGTAAATTTAGATAAATTTCTCCCAAATTGGGAGATTTTTTGGTTTTTGTTATTGACAGAAACAAGGCAGTATGGTATAATTTAGGGTCAGAATTGTTGACTGGCTTATTGTCAGTCAAGAGCAATTTTGTTACCATATTATATAGGTAATAGGTAGATGTCTGGAATCCAGCGTGGGTTTCAGTGTGGGTTTTGACAACAGTGTGTTTCAAAGAGGAGGTCTGTACCATGTGCGAGTGTATTCCAAAAGAGTTTTGTTCGGATGTTTGGCTCCCCCCCAGTAGCATCCAGGTTAGCCGCTGCCTATTCGACTTCAAGGTAAAACTGAAGTCTGGCTTGTCCGGTCGGTTGGCGGGTCACAGCGACACTCACCTGTTCTTGCAAGTAATGTATGGTGAGTCTTTGGTGCAACTGCCTTTCTCGCGCGGGGCTGATGGCGAGATACTGTTGCCCAGCGAAATCATTGGCGTGGCCATCCCGGAACCGGAGAACAATTATCGGCAAGTCCGTCAACTGGGCACATGCGGCCATGTAAATTACCATTTTTCCAAGTGGTTGGAGGAATTGGGTAAGGGAATGAGTGGTTCTATCTGCCGTGGAGGCATGGGGGCCTTAAATAGCAGATGGTAGGACCTTACGCGCACAACGGTGCGTTCGGTCTCGGATGAGGTGTTGAGTATGAAAGTACCCACACACCTCATCCGTTTTTATTTCCCTAAAATATCCATTGACAAAAACAAAATAGTATAGTATAATTCAGAGTTAGAATTGTTGACTAGACTCCTGTCAGTCAAAAGCAATTCTCGCACCTTTTTATGTAGGTAAGATATCTGAGACTCAGAGTGGGTTTCAGTGGACGCTAAAACGAGGGAAAAAGAAGGGAACATCATGCCAAAGGATTCGCCAAACCAAGCCAAGAGACGTCAGGAAATGATCGCGGAGCTTCGAGCCATAGGAATGTTTGATGCCCTAATGGCCATGGGCGTACATGACGAGATAGTGGGGGTTGCTGGATGCAACCCTGGTCGGTTTTACCAGGCCACTTATCTGCAGTTTCAGCTTGAGAACAAGGAAGCGGCCAGGGCGTACGGAGTGGACGAGGAGACGGGACTCGTCTTGGCGCTAGTGTCCATCTTTGATGTCTATGGGCTCCGGATGGTGGTTGACGACGCCAAGGAAAGCGGTGTTAGGGTCGCTTATGCCCGCTTGTTGGGGTCGGCACTTCAGGAGACTACGGGATTGGGCGATGCAGTTGAGACTCTCTCTAGGATGAATAGGGGAACGTGGGTAGAAGTATATGCCATGCTGAAGTCTCAGCGTTGGACTCCGGACATCCCCATGAAAACGCCTGATGCCACCATGGAAGAGACACCTGAACGATTGCCGCCTAACGGTGCCAAGAAGGAGGAATTCAGGCAACATCCTCTGCGGTTACCGGCATTGTTGGAGCGCATCATGTCGGTAGCCCGTCATTTCCTCCCGGCATGACCATTACGCGCGACACGCGTGTGCGAGGTCTTCGGTGGGGTATTGAGTATGCAAGTACTCACTCTCCACCGTTTTTATTTTCTTTAAATTCCATTGACAAAAATCGTCTTCTGTTATATACTCACTCCTTAGATTAAATCCATGAATCATATTTTTGATCAAATTAATCAGGAGATTAAGGGAGCGCAGAGGATAATCCTCATAGCTCACCAGAAGCCGGACGGCGATGCTTGCGGGTCGCTTTTGGCCATGTACTCATATCTGCAATCCATCGGCAAGACCGTAGGAATTTTTGTGGCGGACAAGCCGGCTTCCTACTTCTCGTACCTGCCCAACATTGATTCTATATCAATTGACAAAAATATTTTCTCTCGAGGTTGGGACGTGGCCATATTTCTTGACTCATCCGATACGCCCCATACTCGAGTGGATATGAGTAAGCTCGCATCAGCAACTATTGTCAATATTGATCATCACATCAGCAATACGCTTTATGGCAAGGTTAATTTTGTTGACGCCAAAGCCAGTTCGACTTGCGAGATAGTTTATAATTATTTATCTTATAATGGCTTTGTCATGGATAAGCGGACAGCCACCTGTCTACTCTCTGGCATTATTTCCGATACGGGCGGATTCAAAAATGGAGCTACGAATCTCTCGGCCATGAATATCACTTCCGATCTCATTCGTGCCGGAGCCAGTGTGGGAAATATTTCCAGTTTAGTGGGAATGAATAAATCTATTGGTGGTCTAAGATTATGGGGCGAGGTTTTGTCTCGTATTCGTATTAATAAAAAGCATAATATTGCTTTCACTTATATCAAACAATCAGATTTCAGAATGTATAATGTGAGTGAAGAAGAATTGGATGGATTCATTGATTTTCTCAATGTCATAGTTGATGCCAAAATCGCCATGCTGTTTCGCCTAAGTCCAGAGCAAGCCAGAGTGAGCATGCGTACGACCAAAGATGATGTGGATTTGTCTGCTATTGCTACACGCTTCGGCGGAGGAGGACACAAGAAGGCAGCTGGATTTACAATTGATTTTAATGCCCAATAGTTATATTATAAAAGGGTTAATAATCTAATACTAAATTATATGTATTTAATTCCTACAGTTATCGAGAAGACAAACATGGGCGAGCGTGCCTATGACATTTATTCTAGATTGCTCAAAGATAGAATAATTTTTCTCGGCTCACCAATTGATGACGCGGTGGCCAACACCATCATTGCGCAATTACTTTTCTTGGATAATGAAGACAGTAAATCCGATATCAAGATCTATATTAATTCTCCGGGCGGATCGGTTTCAGCGGGACTAGCCATTTACGACACCATGCAACATGTGAAGTCAGACGTCTCCACAATCTGTGTGGGACTAGCCGGAAGCATGGGAGCCATACTTCTCGCCGGAGGAGCCAAGGGCAAGAGAATGGCGCTTCCCAATTCCGAGATTATGATTCATCAAGTCATGGGCGGAGCTGAAGGCCAGGCTAGCGATATTAAGATTCGCGCCGAGCATATCCTCAAGATTAAATCAAAATTAGATAAGATCTTGGTTAAACATACCAACAGGACACTGTCTCAGATTGAGAAGGACACGGACCGGGATTATTTTATGACCCCCGATGAGGCCATGGCCTATGGCATAATTGATAAAATAGTTAAGTAAAAGAGGCCTTCGGGCTTCTTTTTTGGTTGTTAATTAAAATTTATCAACAATCAACTATTGACAAAATCTGGCATTTTTTTCCATTATTCGGTAAAATTAAGATAAGAATAATAAATAAAAAAGAAAAAATATGGTTAGAAAACAGGAAGGCGTCGAAGCTAAATTAGACGCAAAAGCCGTTGAAGGCGGAGTTATGGAGGGGAAAGAAAGTCAAAGCGCTGAAGCTTTAGGAAGAGAAAGGATTAAGGGGGCATTAACTTTTGGTAGAAATTTATTTAAAGGGGCAGTTGAGCATATTGGCAGAGGAGCAAGCTTTATTTTGGGGAAAGTTGAGAGTACGGGAGCTACTGCTTTGGGAGGGGCTGAAAGAGCAGCTTCAATAGCGGTGGGAGGAACTGAAAAAGGCGCTAGGGCTGTAAAGTCAGGCGTTGAGGCTGGAGCGGTAGCAGGTATGGATATAGCGTATAATGCAGTTTCAACTGCTGGAGAAAAAGGAAAAAAAGTAATAAAAACCGGATTTGAGGCTGGGAATAATGCTGTAGAATGGACTGGAACCAAGGCTAAAGAAGCAAAAAATGCAGTTACAGAGAGAGCTAGTCAGGAATGGGCTTTGCAAAAGCAAGGAGCCAGTATAATTTATGGTGATATGGTTGGTAAAGTAAACCAAGGCAGAGAATGGTGGCATCAGAGAAAAACTAACGAAAAGATGCAACAACTTACAGAACGAGAACAACAGAATGAGGCTAGAGCGAAAGCTGTCGCAGAAGGTATTAGGGCTTTTCAGGCAGAGCAACAAAGATGCGTTGATGTGCAGGATGAAATAGATGAACTTAGAAAAGAGGCTGCAGCCGCTTTTGCAGCTAAAAAGGCTGAAATATGGGGGAAACAGCAATTAGCCGAACAAGCCACTTAATAACCAATAAAATAAAAATTATATGGATATAAATAATCTAGTTTCAAAAATAAAATTATCTAATTCTGTCGATGAGGCAACAAAAAAGAAAATCATAGCTGGTTTACAGGAAGCGCAACAGTCCGGAGATGATGCAATGCTCATGGAGAAACTCAATGAAGTTTCGGAACTGATAGGTGATATACAGAGTGGCATTGAAGATAAGATAGACGCTGAATTTGAGAAAGCAGGTATTACTGATGAGAAAAGCAGTCCTGGGCTTAAGAAAGATTATGAGAAAATGTCTGAAGATTTATCAAAGGCGGAAGCCGATCTCCAGTCTGGGTTGGAAGGGCTTATGAAGGAATCTGACGCAACAGAAGATAATGCTATGAAGCAGTTGGATCAAATTGATATACAGCAAGCTCAAGATAAATTAGGCAAAGCATAAAATTGATACTTTCTTTAGGAAACTCCGTCAAAAAGGCGGAGTTTCCTTTGTTTTCGACCAGTTGAC
>CAIPBY010000029.1 GCA_903863425.1 Candidatus Buchananbacteria bacterium
AAATAAAAAATGATGCTAGCCCACTCTTGGTGACTGGCGGTATAGAATTGCTGGGCCAATGCTTCCATATTTTTTCCAAAAAATGGAAGAAATTAGTTTGGTTACTATTTGTCATTCCCTTGATTGTGGCCGGACTTTCTCTTATTGTGGGCACTTCTTCGGTGATTCTAATTTCTTTGCTTTTGGCTACAAAAGTCGCTTTGACCTGGAAAATAGTTTGGGGTGTTGTCTTGGGAATACTATGCTTGGCTAGTATTTTGTTTGCCATTTTTATTTCTATAATCAGTCATGTTGGCGCTATTTATGTCATTGACTCTGAGATGAGCGTAAAAGAGGTTTTGAAAAAATCGTTGCCTTTATTTTGGAAATACTTGGGCTGGGCCATACTATCGGGAATAATAGTGGGCATAGGATTTGTCTTGTTTGTTGTACCTGGAGTAATTCTTGCGGTAATGCTTTGTTTTTCTATGTATGTATTGGTTTTGGAAGGAGTCAGCCCAATTGGAGCTCTCAAAAGAAGCGGGGAATTGGTAAAGGGTTTTTGGTGGACGGTTTTTGCAAGATTAGTGGTTGTCGGGATT
Organism: Candidatus Buchananbacteria bacterium; assembly: GCA_903863425.1. Classification (GTDB taxonomy): domain Bacteria; phylum Patescibacteriota; class Patescibacteriia; order 2-01-FULL-39-33; family 2-01-FULL-39-33; genus CAIPBY01. The sequence goes on from CAIPBY010000029.1 coordinate 582, forward strand.
TTTGCCATGGCGCTTTCCATAGCCTATGGCATGATAAATAATTTAGGAACGTCCCTAAGCAACAATTATAATACTCAGATTATTGTGAATGGCGCCAATAAAGATTTGGCAGTTGTGGGAATTATAATAGTGGTAATTGCTTTTGTTATTTCCATGGCTCTTGGTTTTGTTACAAATTCCATCACCATGATTTACAATTATCTGCTTTATAAACAACTTAATGAATTGAAGAATTCTGATGCTCTAGCTCGTGACAATATGTCTTCCGGTAAAAAGGTGGGACTTGGATTTTTAATTGCATTTGGAATAATCGTATTTATTTTAATGATTGTAGGATTTATTCTTTTTGCTTCATTAGCCACCATGAAAGGCGCTTCTGGCGGACAGTCATCTTCGGGCAATTTCCTGTCTACAACAACAGCCAATATCGTAAATACCGGATTTCAATTAAATGATTTACAGCCGAAGCCAGCAGGTCCGGCCATAAATAATTAATCATAAATAAATGTCACCAGATAAATGGCAACAATTAAAAGGGCAGATTCAGGATCAGTTTAAGAATGTTTCTGTCAGCGAAGAAGAATTGGAGGATTCGGAAAACGGCAAGGTTGAAATTGTTTTGTTTGATGGCCCTTTGGGTCAAATGAAGCTAGAGTACATTACCAGACCGGTCGTCCTTGATAAGCTTACTCATGGATCTAGGCGAATAGGTTCGCATACGGATGTAGAATATGTCTATTCGGAAACGGAATTCAGCCATAGCATCAAAGCGTATAAATGGGATGATAATTCCAGTGATTGGTTGGAAATAGACACCAAGGCTTCTTTTCAGCTTTAATCTAAAATTAAATTAAATAAGCGATGGACAAAGTAGAAGGAACAATCACCCAGCGTTATCAGAAGGTAATTATGGGTTTAGTGATAGGAGTTTTGTTTATAGGCGGACTGTTGCTTTTTTTGTGGCGATATAGTAATGTTTTAAGCGGTATGAGCCAGCAAGTGGTGAAGAATCCTTTACAGCAAGATGCGGTATTAATGACTCAAATTAAAGAAGATTACGAGGCTAATTTCCCTCGTATTCTGGGTAATTATCTGAAGACTGATGTCGCTAGTAGTGATTTTGCCACTCTTACTGCTCAAACCAAAGACCAACTTTTGGCTCTTAAGGTGCCAGGGGCGTATAAAGACTCCCATCTTTCAACAGTACTGATACTTTCCGATATAGAGTCTTTACTCGCTAAGGGAGATGCTGGCAGTGTGGTTGCAAAAATTTCTCAGTTACAGAAGATAGCTCAAAGTTTTCCTTCCATTTAAAATTAATCAATTTATGCTATTTTTTTTAAATATAATATTTCCTTTTATAATTGCTGTTGCTTATTTTTTTCAGTTGAAAATGAGCTTTTATTTTTTTGATCAATGGTATATATTGTTCCCTATAGTATTGGCGCTTGATGCTATTTATTTTTTGATTTTGGGGATAAAAAGCAAAAACAAAAGAGTCATATCTTTATTCTTTTATTCGCTCATTCTGCTCTCTGTGGGATTTATTTTTACACTCATTATTACCAACGGTTATTTAATAAATACTTTTACTATCCTTTGGCCCATAGTCACCTTTATTTTTTTGGATTCAGTTTGTCATGAGATTTATCAAACCAACCGCGCCGATTTCTTGAGTTTAAAGAATGTTATTCCCTATGTCAATTTATTGATTATTTTTTTGCTTACGGCCGTGTTGCTTTATTCAAATATTTTTTTGACTTTTCCGGATTGGGCTATACTTATAATATTTTTTATTTGTTCGGTCGTGGCCATATTTTCTCTATTTGGAATAAATAAATTGGAATTCAAGCGATCGCTGGCTTATTCTGCGGTTTTATCTTTAATTATTATGGAGGTTTTGGGATCTTTATTGCTCCTGCCGACGGGATTCTATGTTTTGGCTATAATTGAAACGGTTGTTTATTATTGCTTTATTTCTCTTTTTGTACTTTCTTTGGAAAACAAGCTTACTAAAAAATCAATATTTAAATATGGATTTCTTGGCGCGGTCATCCTTTTGTTGACCTTAGCCACGAGTCAATGGTTTTAAAATTATGAAAAAAATTAATTCTAGCATCTTTTTAGTAATTATCATTTCTATTATCGTGGGATTTTTGTCGGGAATTCTGGGATGGCTTGTCTTGGGCGTTAATATTTTGAACCTTCCATTTTTGTCTCAATACAATTTCAGCAATGCCGGTAACAACAATAATAATAATCGGCAAATAGTCATAGATCAGCCTAGAAGCGTAATTGTCCAGCAGGATTTGCAATTAGTGCAGTTGCAGAACAATCTTTTGCCTGCCATGGTTAATATTTATAATGCCGATAATACTGTCGGCGAGCCGTATCTGCCGTCCCAGATTTTGGGCCAAGGCTTTGTGCTTACGGCCGATGGTTGGATTGTGACTACGGGAGATGCCATAAAAGATTTGAAGGCCAAATATAAAGTAGTGGGCTATCAAGGCAAGGAATATGATTTTGGTAATTTTGTCCAAGACAAGGCAACTGGGCTCATCTTTGGCAAGATAAATGCCAATAATTTAACAGTTGCTAACATCGGCTCAACCAAGGACATACAAGTTGGACAGACGGTCGCCTTGATTTCACAAAGAGATAGGTTGAATTTGGAACACATTAGTAAAATAGGCTATAGTTATGCTAGTTCTGCCGACATCCCGCAATCTTCCGAGACTATGAATAAAAAAATATTTTTGGATACAGACTTGGATCAAAGCTATAATGGCGCCGTTGTTGCTAGTCTCAAGGGACAGATATTGGGGATTGAAGCGGGTAATGGTATTATTTTGACTGATTATTTCAGCAATATTGTCAATTCTGTTTTGTCCAATACCAAGATATCTAGAGCTGAATTGGGAGTTACTTATATTGATTTGGCTCAAGTTGAAGGAATGAATTTAGTAGGTGATAAGGGTGCGTTACTGACAGTAGATCCCGATAAGGCTAGTACCGTGAGTGGAAAGCTGAAAAAAGGCGATATTATAAAAAAAGTTAATGATACGGAGCTTAATGACTATATTAGTTTGTCTGAAGTTATAAACATATATCATCCTGGAGATAAGGTGGAGCTTCAGTTCTTGCGTGATGGCAAGGCGCAGAGCGTGAATGTGGTTTTAAATTAAATTTTTAAGCTCAAATCTCAAAAATCAAATCTCAAAATTGAAACTTAAACCTAAAAATTTGAAAATACGGTTTTGAGTTTTGACATTTGAATTTTGAGATTTATTTTTTTATGTCCTTCGTCCATCTTCATGTCCACTCTCATTATTCTTTGCTTGACGGGCTCGGCAAAGTTGATGAATTAATCGGTAAGGCGGTTGAATACAACATGCCGGCTTTGGCGTTGACGGATCATGGGGTAATGTATGGCGCAATTGAATTCTACAAAAAGGCGAAGAAGGCGGGGATAAAGCCGATAATTGGCGTGGAGGTTTATGTGGCTAGAAACGGGCACCTAAACAAAAGACCGAAAATAGATGAAAAGCCTTATCACCTTATACTTTTGGCCAAAGACGAAATTGGGTATAAGAATTTAGTAAAGCTAACAACCGTCGCTCATCTGCAAGGGTTTTATTATAAGCCTAGGATTGATTTTGAATTATTGGAGAAGTATCATGATGGTCTTATTTGCGCTACGGCTTGTTTGGGAGGCGAATTGGCTTCAAATATTTTAAATGACAACATGGCTGGTACCTATGAAATGATTGATAAATATAGTAGGCTTTTTGGTGCGGAAAATTTTTATTTGGAGGTTCAGGATAATCCCAGTATTAATAAGCAGGGAATTATCAATGCCAAGATTTTTGAATTGAGCGCCGAATTGGGGATATCTGTAATTGCCACTAATGATGTGCATTATGTCAACAAAGAAGATGATTTTGCGCAAGATACGCTTCTTTGTATCCAAATGAAGAAAGTCCTCTCTGATCCGGAGCGTATGTCTATGATGGGCGAGGATTGGTCATTTCGTTCGCCACAGGATATGGCGCAATCCTTCGCTGATCACCCAGAGGTAATTGCCAACACTCTAAAAATTGCGGAATTATGTAATTTAGAATTGTCTCTGGGCAAGAATATCCTGCCAAACTTCCCATTGCCTGAGGGTATGACAGCCGATGATTATTTGAGTCAGTTATGTGAGAAGGGATTGATTGAAAGATTCGGAGCTGAGGGAATAACCGCAGAACTTCGGGAAAGAATGGATTATGAACTCTCAGTTATCAAAAAAACGGGTTATGCCGGGTATTTTCTAATTGTTTCCGACTTTATTATTTGGGCCAAAGACAATGGAGTTATTGTGGGACCAGGCAGAGGCAGTGCGGCCGGAAGTTTGGTTTCTTATCTAATTCAGATTACCAATATTGATCCTGTTAAATATGATTTAGTTTTTGAGAGGTTTCTTAACCCGGAGCGTATCTCTATGCCTGATATTGATACAGATTTTGCCGATGCTAGGCGTGATGACGTACTTCGGTATGTTAGTGAGAAATACGGACGGGATCATGTGGCTCAGATTATTACTTTCGGAACTATGGCGGCAAGAAATGCCATCAGAGATGTTGGCCGTGCCATGAGCTTGCCTTATAGCTACTGTGATCGTGTGGCCAAGCTTATTCCTATGGGCATGCATTTGAAAGAGGCGACCGAAACAGTTCCTGAATTCAAAGAAATCTTGGCAGAAGAAGATGGCAAGAAATTATTAAGAATCGCTAAGCGTTTAGAAGGCGTGATTCGCCATGCTTCCACTCACGCCTGCGGAGTGGTAATTACTCCGGAATCTTTGGATAATTACGCGCCCAGGCAATATGGCAGTGGAGAGTCCATTGTGATTCAATATGAGGGTCATTCCGTTGAAGATTTGGGATTGCTCAAAATGGACTTTTTGGGTCTGTCTAATCTGACCATTATCGAGCAGACGCTCAAAATTATCAGGAAAATACATAATGTTGAAATTGATATAGATAATGTTCCTCTTGACGATGAGGGAGCTTTTAAAATTTTTCAAGATGGTCGGACGACGGGGGTTTTTCAATTTGAAAGTTCTGGTATGAAAAGATATCTTCGGCAACTGCTTCCAACTGAGTTAGAAGATATTATTGCCATGGTGGCCTTGTATCGTCCAGGACCCATGGAATATATTCCTGATTATATTGCCGGCAAACATGGTCGCAAAATACCTCATTATCTTCATCCCAAGCTTAAGCCTATTTTGGAAAAAACTCATGGCGTGGCCGTGTATCAGGAGCAACTACTTCAAATTGCGCGTGAATTGGCAGGGTTTACTTATGGTGAAGCCGATGTTTTGCGTCGGGCGGTGGGTAAAAAAATAAAATCCCTTCTTGATGAGCAGGGGAATAAAATTGTCGTCGGAATGGTTACTAATGGAATTGAGAAGAAAGTGGCCGAGAAGATATGGGAGTTTATTGTGCCATTTGCGTCGTATGGATTTAATCGGTCGCATGCGGCTTGTTATGCTTTGATTGGTTATCAGACCGCTTATCTTAAGTCTAACTATCCGACAGAATTCATGGCGGCATTACTTACTTCTGATCAACAGAATTCTGATCGAGTGGCTATTGAAGCTGAGGAGTGTCGGCAGATGGGTATTGAAGTTCTCCCCCCGGACATTAATGAAAGTTTTTCCACCTTTACGGTTGTCGCGGATAGTCTCAAGAGTGGCAAACCTCGTATTCGTTTCGGTTTGATGGCCATCAAGGGCTTGGGTGAGAATATTATCGAGGAAATAATCAAAGAAAGGAAATTAAATGGCTCGTTTAAGGATTTAGAGGATATGCTAAGTCGGGTAAAATCCAAAGATTTGAATAAAAGATCACTTGAGTCCATGATTAAATCCGGCTGTCTGGATAGTTTGGAGGAACGCAATAAGATGTTGGAGAATATGGAGAGAATGCAGAATTTTATCCAAGAATCCAATAAATTATTGGAAAACGGACAAGACAGCCTTTTTGATTCCACGCCCCATATCCAGGCTTCGGGATTAAAGTTAACGGACGCTCCGCCTTTGGAAAAACGGCAGAAGCTTGCTTGGGAAAAGGAGTATTTAGGATTATATGTTTCTGAGCATCCCATGACTGAATTCGAGAAACCGCTTCAGAATTTTGTGGTTAGTTGTGCAGTGTTGAAGAATTGTGTGGCTGGCGCAGAAGTAAGAGTGGCTGGCGTTATTTCCACGGTTAAGAAAATATTTACCAAGAAAAATGAGGCCATGCTTTTTGTGCGCATTGAGGATTCTAAGGGGGATGTGGAAATATTAGTTTTTCCCAGGACTTTGGAGCAGAATCCTCATTTGTGGGAGCCGGGTAGTATTATAATTTGTTCTGGGAAGCTTTCTGACAAGGATGATGAAAGTAAGATATTGTGTGATAGAGCTATGATTATCAATCATGATAATATTTCTGAAGTTCTCAAAACATTTTTACTTACCCATACTGATTCAAGTAAGAGGAGGTTTTTCGATTCCAAGCCCAAGCCAGGAAAGAATGTAATTTTAAATATTTCTAATCCGTTAGATTTTGATCTTTCGAAAAAAATTAAATTTGCGATATTGCAGAATCAAGGGCTAGACTCTTTGAAATTATCGGTTGAGGGTGTCTCTGGAAACAAGCAAATAATCAATACTAGTTTCAAAGTAAATTACAGTAGCAGGTTTGCTGAGCAGATGGAACAATTAATTGGTGAGGGATGTATTGTATTAGAATAAAGATAAGTGGTATAATATATTAAAGATAAATAACTTAACTTTAATATTTAAATTATGTATCAGTATATCCCGCTTGTCGTTATACTTTTGGTTCTTCCTTTGTTGTGGTATTTTTATTCACAAAAGAAGAGCGGTGGGGGATTTATGGAATCTTCATCATCCATATTAACCAAATATTCCCGTGATCTTAATCGTTTGGCCAGTGAAAAGAATATTGATCCGGTTATCGGTAGAGAAAGAGAGATTTCTCGAGTAATTCAAATATTATCTAGGCGCAATAAGAACAATCCAGTGCTTGTTGGCAGTGCCGGAATTGGCAAAACTGCTATTGTTGAGGGATTGGCTGAGGCCATAGTAAGTAAACGCGTCCCCCCTAGCCTTGACGGCAAAAAGGTTCTGGCTCTTGATTTAACTGGAATTTTGGCTGGCACTAAGTATAGAGGAGAATTTGAGCAGAGACTCAAGAAAATAGTTGATGAAATTGCCGCGGCCAAGAGGTCTATTATTCTATTTATTGATGAAATACATATCTTGGCTGAAGCAGGCCAGGCCGAAGGAGCTATAAATGCCGCTGATATTTTGAAGCCACTTTTGGCTCGCGGTGAACTTCAGGTTGTCGGAGCCACCACCAAGGAAGAATATGAGCAGTTTATCAAGAAAGACAAGACTTTGGATAGGAGGCTTCAGCCTATTTTCGTTTATGAGCCGACAATTGAACAGACTCACAAAATTCTCGAGGGTATCGCCCCGGTTTATGAGAAATATCATGGCGTAAAAATTACGCCTCAGGCCTTGAATGAAGCGGTTAGGGCCACGAAATTTCTTAAAAATAGATCATATCCAGATAAGGCCATCGATGCTATTGACGAATCTTGCAGTAAGGTTCATATTGATTCTATCCACAGGAATAGCGCCAAGAGAGGAACGATTACTGTAACTGGCAAGGACGTGTTGGAAGTAATTAAACAATGGAAACAAGATGCCTAAGATAAATCTTTACCGCAATATTTCTGTAACTTTTATCGTTTTTACGGCTATGTTGTTGTCCGCTGTTTTCTTATTTTTTTATAGTCAGGCGGTGATTATTGTTACTCCGCAGAGTCAGGATATTAAATTGAGTTTCAATTTGACAGTGAAGCCGAGTACTACTCCTACGGAATTGCAATCACAAGATATTGTTTCTGGATCATTTTTATTCAAAGAAGTTCAGGGTAGCAGTACTTTTCCGGTTCTTAGCACCAAGACAGCCAGTTCGTCAGTGGTGGGCACGGTGAAAATTGTAAATAATACTACGCACGATCAGGCCTTAGTTAAGACTACCCAATTGCAAGCAGAAAATGGAGTTATTGTCAGGACCAATGAATCGGTAACCGTGCCAGGAGGCGGGAGCGTGACAGTTGATGTTTATCCCAAAGAACCCGATACTTTTACTAGCGTTAATTCGGGAAATTTGAAGATTATAAAGTTAGCTACCTCTTTACAGGATAAAATCTTTGCCGTTGCTGAGTCGAAATTAGCTAAGAGTTCAGGAGAGATCAAGGTTCTTTCTCAGGGAGATATTAATCGCGGACAAGAACAATTAAAACAACAATTGATAACTCAGGCCAAATCAGAATTGGGGCTCAAAGAAGGTGAAGCTATTATGGCTACCGTGGAGCAAGCGATTACTGATAAGCAGATAGGACAATCAGGTGATAGTTTTAATTTAAGCATGAAATTAAAAATACAATATTTGCAAATGGATCAAGGACAGCTGACTGATTTGATAAATCGCAAGATTCAAAATTCTAATATGTCCGGACTTAAGATTGGCAATATAGATATAAATAATTTAAATTATATAATACTTAATTTTTATCCCGATCTTGTCACACTCAAAGTTAATTATGCTATGAAAGCGATTTTGACTGCTGATAATGATATTTTAAATAAAAGTAATTTTACGGGCAAAACCGCTGATGAAGTTAAGGATTATTTGACCAAAACGGGCATGGTTAAGGATTTGCAGGTTAATATTTCTCCATATTGGAAGAAAACAATGCCAAAAGATGAGGGTAGGATAAAGGTGATAGTCAATTAATTTTCAATTATAAATTTCCAATTTTCAAATAATTTTCAATTCCAGAATTTTCAATTGAAAA
>CAIPBY010000030.1 GCA_903863425.1 Candidatus Buchananbacteria bacterium
AATGTCAACCAGGTCTCATTAGTCAGGACTGTGGCTACCGTCATTAAGGCAGCGGTTAAGAGGAACTCATCCGGCGCATCAGTTGTTTGCTGATAAATTTTTATGAATTGACTGATGAAAGTGTTTTTTGGCAGGCAGGATAGGTCGAATTTGTTATCGGCGGCGGCCGCTCGGCTTAATTCTTTTAATTCTACTTGGCATTCTGGGTCAATTTTAGCTTCCGATTTATATTCAGCCCTGGCCTTATTTGATAATTCTTTGATATGCGGATAACGCTCATTGAAATAATCGAAAACCTCTTTATTACCGCACTTACGTATAGTTTTTATGAAGGCGAACGGAGAGAATCCGGTTTGAGTTGGTTCTAACCAATCCGAACCGCCATGAATTAAACAGTTTGCGCTCCTATGGACGAAGCACGCTTTGGCTTTGGTACTACCAGGTTCACAAAAATGTCCTTTACCAATCATCTCCCAGTTCATTTCATTGCAGACAATTTCAGCGATCGGTATTTCATTGATAGCTTCAAAAACACTATTGCTTGAGCTATTATAGTTGCCATATTTTTTAATTGAATCAATGATTTCTAGACTGGCTTTGGCTTCCAACTCTTTAACGCCAGCATCCATTAAGCCATCAAGTAGATTAGATGTAGTTTCGGGATTAAGTTCGATGAATTCACCTTTGATATGCCTGCCATGTTTATTATTGTAGCTAGTCGGTATGCGCATTATTCTGGCAACATTAACGCACGCCTTATCGGCCTTAAAATGTGCGGCATCGCTAATATTCGCCACTAGTTTTTCCATCCTAGCTTTGAATATTTCTGGGTTTTCGGTCACTATAGGTGAACCGGAATAATGAAAGTGAATACCGTTACCACTAAACACGGCGGCAAAATAATCTTTAAAATTAGGTTCATTTTTTAGCCGTGCTAATATTTCTAAAGCGACTTTTTTAACGTATTCATCATCAAATGTTGGTTTATCATCTGAATCGTATTCTTGGATATCGAAATCAAAGGCCAGGTAGTTTTTGATGGCAATATCTTTGTCGCTAGCTCTTGCTTCGATACCACTTCTTATTCCACTGAGAAAATATAGGTCTAGGCTTAAATTTTCTTCTATAAAAGCAGCAAAATCAAAGTCGTCGCCGTATTTTATGGTAATAACTCTTTGCAATGTTCCAATCTGGAGCGTAGTTTCCGGAACTCTAATAGTTTGAAAAAATTTATTTAATTGATTATCCATATGTTTATTGATCTATGCGATCTATGTCGATGCTAGCTTCTCGATTGTTTGTTACTTGTAATCATCTCATCAACACCGATTGCTGTTAGTACAGCTGATTAATTATTTTTTCTAAACACTCTCGTAATATTCATTGACTTCATGAAGCTCCTTAATTAAAAACTGGACTAATTCGATTCTACTAAGATTTTTACCGCCGCGCTTGTTAATGAAATATTCAGCAATTTTTAAAGCATCTCCCTCTGTATGAAATCCATCATGATTGTAGACGCAATGTGTACGATCCTTACAAATATGACCTTTAACTTCCTCCCCGGGCATCTCATAGATATCTAATGAGCCGTCATTATATTGTCTGAAATCTATAGATATTTTAGCAACACTCGCTGCCGCCATGACCGCTATCGCGATTGGAATTTCGAGCGCTTGTTTAATGAGTGCTTGCTCATTGTTTGTTGTTTTTTTAACTTTGTTAGACATAAGAATTTTTTTTATTTATTAATCTTATGATTCCAGTATAAAACAGTAGTATTGGAGTAATGATGACTCACTTTTTACTCACTTTTTATAAAATAACAAAAAAACAGCCAATTTTATGGCTGTTTACGAATAATCTTTACTCACTTTTATAATTTGTTTTGTCGCATCATGATTATTTCTAACTTGGGAATTCGTGGACTAATTTTTATGGATCTTGCTTTATAAATGAAAAACTCAAAACCAAAATTTATCTTAAATTTATTATTTATATTGCGAATAGCATCCTCTAAGGCCTTATTATTTATGTGTCTGTTTTCTTTAAAGTTTTCATTATTAGGGAGGTCATTATAAATAATATCCAGTAGAATGCCAATATCAATTACTTGAAATATTTTATAATTTGGCAGTTCTTCTTTAATTGTTTTCACTTCTCTGGCCGGGATATCATTAATGTCAATCGGCAACTCCAGCATTAGTAGTAAAATATTAAGTTGTGGCGATAACCCTACTTTATAATTGGCCCGAAATGAGAGATTTTTATCTTGGTAAGAGAAAAGAATAGACCGATCGTCTACCTTAGTAAATAATTTATCTAATTGTTGTGTAGTATTTCTTATTTTATCTCCCACTCTTAGAGATTCGATAAATTCTTGTAAATCAGTCCTAGAATAGATCAGGGTTATTTCACCATCGGCTTCGATTATTTGTTCAAACTCATTTATAATATTGATCGGATCAATCAATAGAAGTCTGCCGTGCCACTGCTTGGAGACAAAATCAAGTTCAGCAATAGCCTCTGTATACTGCATGGGCTGAAGGTTAGCTAAAAACGCATTGATTTTTATTTTAATTGGATTATCAATACCTTTAGTGTTTAGCCTAATGTTGATTAGTTTATCGCAAACTTCGTAAAGCAAGGCTTTATTTAAATCGTTGTTTAGTGGATTAGGCATATAAAATATTAATTGTGTTCATTATAGCCGAAAAATCCGGCTATGTCCATGACAGCCTGACAGAAGTATTGGATAAAATTAGTCATATTTTGGTGTCAGGTGTCGCTTTTGTATATTTCAACCAGAATGTGAGAACCTCAGTAAAAGTTCGTCTATAGACGACAACTTGTTCTGAAATCGTCTAAATAAATTGAGATTGGCAGTGAATCTTCTTGGCTAGTCGCATAACCTGCGATGCTCGCCTGGTCAGCTTGCCATTGTAGGAAATCCGCTTAACTTCTGGTTCCAGTGCCATTAGCTTCATGCATTGATTGTGGCGATAGAAAAGATCTCCATGTACAGTTCTTCTGTTTTGCCGTGTTGAATAGTAATATAGATTAGCGCAGTCTCGACAGACAAAAGAATAGCTGTCTGGACGAAGATATAGGTCATTCCGCCGACTATCACAACGACTACAGATAAGATATGGCCTAGTCCCGAAAACAGCCTCACTCTCAGCCAGCATAATCGTTTGGGTGTGCTCTCTGCTGTTTTTGTTAAAACTGATATTCAAAAAGTCATCCTCAGACCTAAATGATCCCAATATTGGCGTTAGACCATTGAATATAACAAATCGGCCGTCTTTTCCATCCAATATCTTTTTGCCCAAATTCTCCAGGCTAAGTCGCCAACAATCTTCTAC
>CAIPBY010000031.1 GCA_903863425.1 Candidatus Buchananbacteria bacterium
CGTAACCAAAAATGAAACTAAATGTAGTGATGATATTGGTAAGAAATATCAGGCAATATTAATGGAAGCTTTTCAAAATCAAATCAGCTCGACTCCACAGCAATAATAATTATAAATATATGTTAGATCTTAAAATTATTCGCGAAAAAACAAAGGAAGTGAAAGCTAATTGCCAAAATCGTTTGGCCAAGGTTGATATTGATAGATTATTAGAGTTAGACAATCAGAGAAGGGAAGTGCTGGCCAAGATTGACGACCTGCGGGCCAAAAGAAATACCTCTTCCAAAACTAAACCAACTCCGGAAATTATTGCGGAGATGAAAAGCGTGGGCGAAGAAATTAAGAAGTTAGAGGAGTCAGTTGAGCCGATTGAAACAGAATTCGGGGAATTACTTTTGCGAGTACCAAATCTCACTCATCCAGATGTGGTCGTGAGCACTAACGAAGATGATAATCCGATTTTGGAAGTGGTCAAAGAGCCCAATAAATTTGATTTTGAGCCGTTGGATCATGTGCAATTGGGCGAGAAAATGGATTTGATTGATTTCGATCGTGCGATTAAAGTTTCTGGCGCCAAATTCTATTATCTCAAGAATGAATTAGCAGTCATAGAATTCGCTTTGATCCAGTATGCACTGTCAGTGGCCATGAAGCATGGTTTTATCCCGTTTTCTACTCCTGATCTGGCTAAGCGCGAAGTGCTCGAAGGACTAGGGTTTAGCCCAAGAGGGGAGTCAACGCAAATATACAATGTAGAAAATTCGGATTTGTGCTTGATTGGTACCGCAGAAATAACTATGGGCGGATATCACAAAGATGAAGTGCTCGATGAGTCTGATTTGCCCAAGAAATATGTGGCCGTCAGCCATTGTTTCCGTACCGAAGCAGGCGCTTACTCTAAGTTTTCCAAAGGAATTTTCCGTGTCCATCAATTTACCAAGGTAGAAATGTTCCAATATACTACTCCGGAAAACAGCGAATCAGCCCATCAGGAAATTTTGAAAATAGAAAAAGAAATTTTTGATGGCCTGGAAATCCCATATCGAATCATTGATCATTGCACGGCAGATCTGGGCACGCCAGCCATTAGAACTTATGATTTGGAAGCTTGGATGCCTGGCAAGCCGAGCAAAGATGATAAATTAGGCGACTGGGCAGAGATTACTTCTACTTCTAACTGCACGGATTTCCAATCACGAGGACTGAATATTAAATATAAATCAAGCGACCCCAAGTCATCCGACGGGGCAGGAGGCAAGGTGGATTATTTGCATATGCTTAATGGCACGGCTATTGCCATGCCACGCGCAATTATTGCGATTTTGGAAAATAATCAACAGAAAGATGGTTCGATTCTGGTTCCCAAGGTGCTTCAGAAGTATTGTGATTTTAAGAAAATTGAAAGAAAGTAAAAGTTGAGTAAAATTTTGAGAAAAATAAATGGCCGGGTTTCCTTTCGAGGACCCGGCCTGTTGTCGTTATAGGTTGTGATGCGCCGTTATGCTTGAGCGGCGACCATCGGCCTAACGGCGGGTTTCATAGCCAGGAACATATGAAGTCCCGGCTCCGCCTCGTCGGGATGTACTCTCCTGGCGTGTCGTGTTGAAGCCTTTTTCTTCGATCCGTCGTCAAGCATCGGGTTCTCGTTGGGTAGCGTTGTCGCGTCGGTGGTGTTAGAACCCACACAACGTAACATTTCTTCTGGTCCGCCGTTGCCAATGACGACCTCTTGTCCGCGCTCCGCGAGTGGCAACACGGCCTCGATTTCAACTCTTCCCGTGCATCCGTAGCGCTTGCAGGCTTTGAAGGCAGCCGCGATGCGGTGTTTGTGAATTTTTCCGTTAAGGCCGCACTTAACAAGCATTGCCAGAAAAGTGAGATGTCGACGACGCACTGCTTCAATCAGAACGAATAGCTCAGCGATAGACAGTCCGTTCGACTGGCATTCCTCATCAAACTTGGCGATCATCGCTTCGAATTCGGTATGAAACTCATCGTCTCCTCTCACATATGAGGCAACCGCTATGGCCAATCCCTGCATGGCATCCATGACGATTTCTTCGCGTGTCGGTTCGATATCGTAATGCCCGTCGCACAAGTAGCTCAGATAGTGATCCCCAGAGAGCTGACCGACGCGATTACATTGACGTTGCCTTCGACGACTTGTTCTGCCGCCCTCAAGCTTTCTGTGCCGGTTCATCGCCTTTGCCTGCCGTATTCGACTGCTTAATGTCAGCCTTTCTTCCGGTAGTCGCATAGATCATTCCTTAAAGTACTGGTTCCCAATCACATAATACATCATCCACCATCAAACATATGATAGTAGGTACTGCCTTTATAGCTTACCATTAAATCAATAATCTGTCAACACTTATCCACAGAAGCCAAGAAAAATGGTATAATCATAACATGATAGAAGATTATTCATTCAATTCAGAAGGGGAGTCCAAAATTCAAGTCAAAAAGGACTATCAGAAGAAAAGATTTTTTAATCCTTACTTCGACCGATTCTCCAAAGGCTTCAATACTAAATTATATTTACAAATATTTTTGGTATTGTTTGTGATTTACGCTGTGTTCTATAGTGATTGCTTTCGCGTGAAGTCTATTGACGTCCGTGGGACTGATCTGATTGCTCCAGACGAAATCAGGCAATTAATCTGGCAGGATTTAAGTCATTGGACTTGGCATCTGTTCCCGAGTAATAATATTTTATTTATAAACAAAAATAATCTCAAAAGCGAGATTAGCAAGAAGTACGCTCTGGAGAAATTAGAAATTCACAAGGGCTGGCATAGCTTATCTATTAATTTGAAAGAAAAAGTTTCTTATCTACTTGTTTATAATTCCAAGAGTTATTATTTGATCAGTAATGATGGCATCGCAACCAAGGAAGTGGCACAATCAGATTTGCAGAATCGGCTAGGCAAATTACCTCTTGTAATTGATAATAAAGACATTAATATCGGAAGTGCGATACTCCCGGCCAAGAAAGTTAATTATATTTTGGAATTAAATAAACAATTACCCACAGCAGGATTTAAAATTACCAGTTATGAGAATAGGACAGGGGATGATGTGGCGGCTGTCACCAGTGAGGGTTGGAGCATGACTTTTGATTTTAACTTGAGTATAAGCGATTCTATAAATAATTTGAAATTAGTTTTGAACCAGAAAATAAAAGATCGGAAAGGTTTGCATTATATTGATTTGAGATTTGGCAATAAAGTTTTTTATCAGTAGGGGAGAGAGCATAAATAAAATGACCAGCTTGCTTCGCGGAGCTAGCTGGTCGTGGTTGTCTTGGTGGATATTGCGGACTTAAGCACTGTTGTGACTTACTTCCGCGTATTTTGTAATCAGGAATTCTTGCAGACCGCGAACAATCCTTTCGTCGGTGTTAATACCGCGCTCCATCATTTCTGACCTGCAGTTTTTCATGGTCAGGCTGATCAGTGCGATTATTCTTTCCCGCGAAAAGTCTCGTTTCTTCCATTCCGTTAAGATAGGAAGAACAAGATGTTCATAGCCTTTGACGAATTCAAGAGGGGACTCGCCATAGAATCCAATCATGAACTGAATGGTCTGGATGTCCTCTCCCAAAAAGTCATAGTCAGGAAATAGATTAAGTAAGCGTGTTACTGAACCTATCTGAGTTACAAAACGAACTATTGGATTCATTCTAAAAAACCTCCTTTAATCATTCAGTATATTTGATAATATATGAATATGCTTAATTATTCAAGGGGAGAGAGTGGTGTGGATAAGTATTATATGATATTTGCCATATATGTTATATAATTATATTTAACATCGTATAACACAGGATAACCGTTGTATATATCAACAAATAAGCCATAATATGAAGAAATCTAATATACCTATAATTAAGCATATTCCAGACTTTTTGGACTATTGTGAGGTTGAGAAAGGCCTCAGCCCTATCTCGACTAAAAATTATCATAATTTTTTGAAAGTTTTTGTGGAATGGCTCAAGGTAAATGACTTGAGTCATATAAGACCACATGAGCTTACAGACAAGCATATTTGGGACTATAGGCTATATTTATCCCACAAAAAGGACTACAAGGGCTTGTACCTTAAGAAGACTTCCCAGAGCTATTATCTACGGTCGCTAAGGGCACTCTTGAATTATTTCACAGACAAGGATATAGATGCCATTTCAAGTGAAAAAGTTAAATTACCAAAGTTGACCGAAAAAGATAAAAAAATAAAATTTTTAAATTTTAATCAGATTGAGAAGTTATTAGCCATACCCAATATCGCAGACTGTGCCGGACTTCGTGATCGGACGATTCTAGAGGTCCTCTTCTCTACTGGTATACGTGTCTCCGAATTAACTTCGCTTAACGCACGACAGTTTAATTTGAAAGAAATGAGTAAGTTAAACGAATTAGAATTAAGTATTGCTGGTAAGGGCGGATCAGTCAGGGTAATCTATTTCTCTGGTAGATGTCTTAAGTGGCTCACCAAATATTTGGAGGCCAGGAAGGATATGTGTACTCCCCTATTTATTAATTATAAGCCAAGCAAAGATCCGACCGATGAACATAGATTGACACCTCGATCAATTGAAGTGATGGTGCGTAAATATACGACCATGGCCGGATTGCCAGTTGAGGCTACACCCCATACTTTACGACATAGTTATGCGACTGATTTACTGAGTCAGGGCGCAGACTTAAGGTCGGTGCAGGAATTGCTGGGCCACAAAGATATCGGTACAACTCAGATTTATACTCATGTGACCAATCCCAGACTTAAAGAGGTTTATAATAAATTTCACAGTGGGGGTAAATAATATTATTTAGACAAAACAAAAAATAGTCCGCCCAAGGCGGACTATTTTTTTTGTTTATCCTAAGGTAAATAATTCAAAGGATCAACTGGAATGCCATTGGATCTGACTTCAAAATGCAAATGAGGACCAGATGAGAATCCCGTGTTTCCGCTATAGCCGATTATTTGACCTTTACTGACGTAACTGTCCGGACTGACTGCTACGCTGGTAAAGTGAGCATACAGAGTGGATAAATTACTGCTGTGAATAAGCATGACATAATTGCCATACCATTTAGTGTTGCGTCCTACGGTACCCACATAGCCGGCTTCGGCAGCCATGACCGGGGTCCCCTTCCCTACTCCAATATCTAAACCGGAATGCTGACCCACCACATTAATATAGGGATAAGTCGGATCGTGAAATAAGCAAGTTATGCGATGACTGATTGTCGGCCAAGACAAAATGGCAGCGCTTAAGGTATTTAATTTTTCGCCTTTGCCTTTCTTGGCTAGTTCGGCTCTTAACTTTTTCTCGATGCCGGCTATTTGCGCATTGGCCGCGGCTTGCTCTTTCTTAAGATCAGTGACTAATCCTTGGAATTTACGTTCTGATTTCTGAGTTTCAGTGACCAGCATATTTTTCTCACCTTTTTGATCAGCCAGCGAGGCTTTGGCATCTTCTAATTTTTGCACCAAATCATCGAGCTGTTTTTTCTTCTTGTTTAAATCATCTTGTTGACTATTTAATTTAACAACCAATTCTTGGACGCGATTCAAGGATTTTTGCAGGTCACTCTGGATTTCCTCGCTATATTTAACTTGATCAAAAAAGTCAGAGAAGGAATTATAACTAAGCATAATAGAGACAATATTCTTGTTGTCATATCTGCTTAGCAGTCGGATAAAGCTAGCTAGTTCTGTTTTGTTTTTGGCAATTTCTTCTTGGTTTTGTTTAATTTGTAGAGATACAACTTGAATTTCCAATTGGGTTTGCTTTACTTCTTCCTGCTTCGATTGGATATCTAAATCAGTTTTGGCCATTTGATTGTCGATAATGGCCACCTGATTTTTGAGTGTTACGGCCTGCCCCCTGGTTTCTTTGATGTGAGAATTACATTCGGTTATCTTGTCGACTATGCCATCTACTACCTTCTTCTGTTCCTCGAGTTGCTTGTTTAATTGATTTATGGTGGCCTGATCCGGACCGCCAGTGCTTGAATCCGTGTCGGCAATGGCC
>CAIPBY010000032.1 GCA_903863425.1 Candidatus Buchananbacteria bacterium
AATTTTTAAATAATTTTTAATGCTCTAATTTTTTAAAAATTAAAAATTAAAACATTATTTATAAAATTAAAAATTACAAAATTTAAAAATTAAACTACATATGAATATATGGGTAAGTCTACTTCTCTTGGTTTATTTTTTTCAATCAGCTTATCCTCCCACTCCTTGATTGGCCAGCAATATATCACCACTCTCGCTCCGGGTTTCAATTCTTTATTAAACTTATCCAAAATTTTGTGATAACTTTTCTCCATCAAAAAGATAAAAACTACATCCGCATCTGTTATATCTTGCCGAAAAAAATTACCATATTTTATTTTACTTCCTGGCACAAAAAAACTTCTGATTTTGGCATACAAGTACGGCAAAACAAATATTTCCACTCCTACTGCCTTCGCTCCACCCTTAGTCGAAGCAAACACCAATCTCCCGTCACCGCATCCTAAATCATAAACCTTATCGCCAGATTTTATATTCGCTAAATCAATCATCCGACCCACATCCTTGCCTTTGGTCGGCACCCATGGCGCGGCCGAAAGGCTTCCCACCACAGCAGAGAGTAAAATTAAAAATACTATAATATAAACTATGGTCATAAAGCTCCCGGTATATCTTTTATATTTTTCCAACAGAAAACAGGCCCGTCTTTGCAAACATAATACGGTCCAATGGCACAATGTTGGCACACGCCTTTACCGCAATACATCTTGCGCTCCAACGAGACGTAAATATTTTCTGGCTTTATCTTTTTCTTCAGTAATTCAGCGATGACAAATTTATACATCACTGGCGGTCCCACAATCACAACCACGGACTTGGGATCAATATCACGTTTAATAATCGAAGCCGTAATCAACCCCTTCTCACCTTTCCATTTGTCTGATGGCTTTTCCAAAGAAATCACAAATTCCGAATTTCTGTTCCACAAAGGATGCTCTTTCTTGAATAACAAAGTTTGTTCATTCAGACAACCATAAAATATCTGCAACTTATTATTCTTAATTCTGCCATTTACATAATCAATAATCAATGGTCGAAGTGGGACAAAACCGCATCCACCACCAATTATGACTAACGGCTTATCTATAAATTTATCCACATCAAAGCCGTTGCCGTACGGACCTCTGACATCCGCAACATCTCCCACACCCAAACTATTTAACTTATGCGTCAATGGCCCAACATCTCTGATAGCCAATTCAAAAAACTCTTTTCCGTCTGATGGCGAAGAGCAGATACTGATCGGACACTCTCCCCAACTGGCCAATCCGATTTGCATGAATTGTCCGGATAAATACGCAAAGTTTCTCTGCAATTTCTTATCTACAAATTTGAAACGAAAAAGCATTGTATCGAGTGACTCTCGATTGATACTCACGATTCTTGCTTTTTGGGTTTGGTAAACGTTTTCCATTCTATCTTATTGTTCAATTGTTCAATTGCTCAATTGTTATTATTCAACAATAGAACAATTGAGCAATAGAACCATTATTCTATTCTATTTTATTTTGCTAATATTCTGAATAACCTTGCCGATATTTATCCCCACCGGACAAACCTTACTACATCTCCCACAACTCACACATCCAGGCATCTTGTATTCTCGAGGAATGCGTACGAATTTATGTACATACCAAAAATATATTTTCTGCTTAACATCATCGAGCGGTTTGTAGCCTCCGGCCACGCGCGAGAAATCATTATAAAAACAATTACCCCATTTCCTGATTCTGCCTGGATTCTCAGGATCGACTTTATCTTCCAAATCAAAACAAAAGCAAGTCGGGCAAACAATCGAGCATTTCCCGCAAGCCAGACAAATTTTCGCCAACTCGTTCCAAATCCTTTTATCTGCCGACTTAGCCACCTTCTCCTGCAATTGGAGCATCTTCCTGTCAACGCTTGTTTTCGGAGTAGAACCGATATATTCAATGTTTTTATAATCGCTTATATTATATTTTTCGAGCAATTTCTGCCCCTCGATCGAGCCGGAGTAAAAAGCAAAATTGTTATTTTTTAATTTGGCGATAAAAACATCAAACAACAAATGCTCCAAAATTTCATTTTCAAAATTATGACTGAAAACCTTATACTTTTTGTAATCAATGGGCCAATCCGGACTATACCCGACTACAACCGTATTCCTTCTTCTCTTCTGATAATAAACATCGTCCGCAAAAACTCTCTCCAGCAAAGTGAACGCCCGCAAATCCAAAACATTGACCCCCAAAGCAACCACCTTGGGATAAATATTTTTATTTTCGACTAATTTATCGCCGTTAGCCGAAAACAGCCGTTCTTCGGATGGTAAAAACACCTTCTTCCAAGGATTTACCGGCATCTGACCTGACCAATCAATTTCTTCTGCTTTTGCCACCTCTCCCACGACTAATTTTCCATCATTTTTAGCGGGAGCAAATACTTTAAAATCATCAAATACACCAGCCAAAAAAGTTTTGAGTTTTTTGTCATTCATGGGTTTATTATAACACAAAGTGATGTAAATAAAAAAGCGATCGATCTAGACTAGCTAAACCTCTCGCTCCTACTCAATCCGTGGCCTACTACGACTGATTGGCAGTTGAAGCCAAATGCGCATCTATAGCATCGGCCTTTTCGTCCCACCCTTTCCTCTTGAAAAGGGTTTTGACATCGTCCGCCCACTCCGGGAAGGCATCCACGACCAGCGTCGGCCAGAAAGCCAAACGCATCGCGATTTCCATAACCAGGTCTGGCCCAGCGACCTTCATGATTGCCAATGCGCCTTCCTCGTTCAACACGAGAAGACTATTGATAACCTGCATGACCTGATTCGGTTGTTCGGCAACGCTCATTGGAGCGTCTTTGAGCTTCCGCAATCCTTCTTCATACGCATCATATTCTTTCATGGCATTTCTCTCCTCTTGTTTGCCATTACCAACACAAATGTACATCAAATGAGTATATAAAAAACAATCCTTATTGTCAAATCTATTCCGCCAATCTTCCTTTCATATATTCTCTCAACTTATCTCCCAATTCTTTATCCTTAAGTCCGAAATGGATATTAGCCTTAAGCCAATCTAATTTATTGCCGGTGTCATTTTGCGTGCCCTCAAGAATCTTGGCATAAAATTTTCTCCTCTGACACAAAATACCCATAGCATCAGTCAGGTAAAACTCCCTACCATCCTGTTTCTTCATGTTTTCCAAAATTTCAAAAATATCAGGAGTTAAAAGATGTCCGCTAACCGAACCGATTCTGCTTGTAGTCGCCTCTGGTCCTGGTTTTTCTGTTAACTTATCAACTTGATAAACCCCATCTCCCAAATCAGGGCCTTCAACTATTCCATATTTTCTTGTACCCTCATCATCAGTAACTACGCCCGTAAGCACAGGGCCTCCATATTTCTCATAAACATCAATTAATTGCTTGATATGGGGCCGGCCTTCGGGACAATCCATAATATCATCACCAAATACCACCACAAATGGCTCATCACCAATTAAGTCTTTGGCATTGAGCACGGGCGTTCCGGTTCCATACGGCCCTCTTTGTCTGATAAAAATAAAATTTGCTAATTCTGCCACGTTTTTGATGGCATCATAAGCCCACTGCTTTCCCGCCTTGAGACACACTTCTTCCAATCCTTCTAACCTATCAAAATGATCCTCAAGAGCCTTCTTGGTCGGACCAGTGACAAAGATTATATCTGTTATTCCTGACTCAACCGCGCTCTCCACTATATACTGAAGCACTGGCTTATCAAGCACTGGCAACATTTCCTTGGGAATGGCTTTGGTGGCTGGAAGCATCCTAGTTCCAATTCCCGCGACAGGGATGACTAATTTGCGTACTTTTTTGAATTCCATAATATATGTTATTAATTTTAGAATTTTCAATTTTCAATTTCCAAACAATTTTCAATTCTCAAATTTTAAAATTAAAAATTAAATCATTGTTTGAAAATTGGAAATTGATAATTGAAAATTATCTTCTATTCTCCCTCGAAACTTGTCTGCGCATAATACTCATATCCGGCATCTTTCAGTTTTTTGCTTCCACCAATATCCGGTAAATCCACAATAAACGCAAATTCCACCACAACGCCGCCTAATTTCTTAACTAAATTACCGGCAGCGATGGCCGTGCCTCCGGTGGCAATCAAATCATCAACTATTATTACTTTTTGTCCTGGCAGTATAGCATCTTTATGAATTTCAATACAATCTGTGCCATATTCAAGGGCATATTCTTCACTTTCCGTCTCAGCTGGCAATTTTCCCTTTTTCCGTACCGGCACAAATCCTTTGCCCAACAAATAAGCCAAAGTGCCTCCCATGATAAATCCTCGGGAATCGATTCCCACGACAACATCAATATCCTTGTCTTTGTATCGTTCCACGAAGTCGTCAATACAAATTTTAAACCCAATCGGATCTTTTATCAAGGTGGTAATATCTCGGAACATGACACCGGCCTTGGGCCAGTTATCCACAGTTCTGATGCGTGATTTTATGGGCATATTTTTATTAATTTTCAATTTTAGAATTTTCAATTTTCAAACAATTTTATAATGATCCAATTTTAAAATTAAAAAATTAAATCATTGTTTGAAAATTGAAAATTGAAAATTTTGAAATTATATCTTAGGTATTACTTTTATAA
>CAIPBY010000033.1 GCA_903863425.1 Candidatus Buchananbacteria bacterium
GGTTATATTCACTATTAGCACTCCAATAGTAAGAGTGCTAACTGCTTAACTGCTATTATTGTAGTTTCAGATCGAATATTTGTCAAGATATTTTGAGATTAAAATGAGTTGATTTTCTGCGCCAAAATGTAGTATAATATAGAGACATCAATAAATTTAATAATATACCAAATCAGTTTAAAAAACTAATAACTTGGTTATTAGCTTTTTTGATAAAAAGGCTATTTAACTTGGGATTTCTTCTTGGTCGGTCTTTTCGATGGCTGGGATTTTGGCTGTCTCCTTTGGGACGGTTGATTTTTAAATCGGTTATTTTGCCATTATATGGACAGTATCTCTGGATTAAATTAAACACCAAGCGGATTGCGCCCAAAAGAATTGATCGTTTACTATTAATTTTAACTAACAAGTATTTAATTCATGTCTTGGTTATATTCATCGGCGTCGGTGTAGTGGTTTCTAATTCATTGGCTTACGAAAGTAAGGATGATTATGGTCAAAACTCATTGATGTATAAATTGGCCGGTGTGAGTGATTTAGAAATTATTGAAGACAACACTACGATCGACGATACAAAAAATTATAATTATCAAGATCAAGGCACCTATTTGGAGGGAAATTCATTTTCTCAAGACAATGGTAGTGATAGTGATAATATTTTTTCTGATCAGGCGACGACCCAGGGTGATTTGGCCTTAGTTAAACCCGATATTGTTTCCACTGGTGATGCTAAAGCGCAGATTGGCAGTATCCGCGAGTATTTCGTGGTTGAGGGTGATACTATCTCCAGTGTAGCGCGAAAATTTGGAGTTACCATTAACACCGTAATGTGGGCCAACAACTTATCATTCTCGTCCTATGTGAAGCCTGGCCAACGTCTAGCAATTCCTTCAGTTTCAGGTGTTATTCATAAAGTGGCTAAGGGTGACACGCTTGGTAAAATTGCTATTACTTATGGTATTTCCAGTGGCGCTATTAAAGAAGCTAATGGTTTAGCGGATGACAACTTAACTTTGGGAACTACTTTGATTATTCCTGGTGGTAAGATCATTGAAACTGCCAAACCAAAAGCGACTATTACTAAGACGACAACAGCGACTAAGGCCCCAGTCAAATCGACTTATGAAAATTCTGAACCGTTAGAAAGTTCTGGCCGTATGGTTTGGCCAGATTCATGTCGTCGTATTTCTCAGTATTTCAAGGGTTGGCGCCATACTGGACTAGATATCGCCTGTCCTTGGGGTAGCGCGTTATTTGCCGCAGACGCTGGACGTGTCTCTCGGGTTCAATATGGTCGCACCGGGTATGGTTATAATGTTATCATTGATCATGGCGGTGGTATTCAGACTCTGTATGGCCACATGAGCGCTATTGACGTTGTTGTCGGACAGTATGTGGGCAAGGGCGAAGTAATTGGCGCCGAAGGATCGACCGGTCGTTCTACTGGCCCCCACGTTCACTTTGAGGTCAGAGTTAATGGTTCTATGGTTAATCCTTTGAGCTATATCCGCTAATTTGGCACACATTGACAGGTGGGTTAATTTAAAGTAGTATAAACTATCA
>CAIPBY010000034.1 GCA_903863425.1 Candidatus Buchananbacteria bacterium
AATTTTGTATTGCGAATCTCGGCCAAAGGCGTTCATGTCATAAATCACATAACGGGAAGTACCGACGACACCTTGCAACGTTAATGTTGCTACCGTTAAGGTGGTAGCGGTATTGGCCGTAATCTTTCTAATCTGCGAAGTTGGAATAATATCCAAAGTAGTCAATGTGACCATCTTGCCCTTATGTTCATTAACCGTCCAATTTTTTGAAGAATCCACAATCAGAGTGGTGCCGTTTGACCACAAAGCCACCGGCGCAGTCGCTTCCGGCGCTAAATATTCAAAAGTCGTCACAGTGTCAGCGCAAAGAACTGTCATGGTGGTATTCCAAGCAGCGCGAGCCGCATTAGAACCCATATGGGTCAAAACATCGCCAACCTTGAAATTATGGCTTACGCCGGTGGCGGTAGTTGCTTTAGCGGTATTACCAACTAATGTAATTTCTATTTGGCAGTTTGTGCCACCGCCGCCAGATGCCGGATAAAAATAAGTTGTTGCCTTGCCTGATGCCGCAGTATAAACTCCTGTTCCGCAAGAAAACAACTCTACAGTCAAGACAGCGCCAGTTGCCGGAGTAATTGAGGCCACTCTTACCTTACCTCCCGCTGCTTGAACATTAAGAATTTCTCCAACCTTATAGCCAGTTCCTGCTTGCGAAGGGGTGGCATTAATTGTTTTTATACCAGCAGTATTTACCGCCGTTGTGGCATAAAAAGGAAGCATGCCGGCTTTATTATATGACATATCACGGCAAATTCCAGAATCATGATCTTGGCCGGGCGTCCATAAATCTTCCTCAACCATGTATTTATACAGCGAAGAATTAGCATTGCCAGCCAACCAAATGGCATTGGTATCGCCATAAATTTTCCAAGTAAAATTCGTATCGGGCGTATCATCCCAAGGCTTGTCAATATACAAAATTGAAGCCGTATTGCCCAAAATTCTTCGTTTTTGAACCACTCCAGTAGCTGTCTTGGTAACCCTGACCTGATAATTAGCATATCTATCCACAGCCCAGGTTTTAGTCGCATCAACCATGTTTCTGGCCGTCGAAGCATCACAAGCGCCAGTATCAAAAGCGCCGCTTATTTCTCCGCATCTTTCCAAAGACACGTCAGAAGTGCCCAAGGTCGGAACAACTCCAGCCGGTTTGGTTTTATTGACCCAAAAATCAGACAAAACATCATAATAATGAATCTGGAAACAGCCTTGAGCGAGAGTGGCTCCCACCGTCAGCCAGATTCCTCCGCTTAAGATTACAAACTTGGAAGTCGCATCAGGTGTTGTGTCCCAAGTTGCCACCGTAGCTGTTGACTTTTCAATATAATACATGGTATTAGCGGCTGGTAAAACAAAAGGAGCCACTGCCGAAAAACCGGTATTATTCCAAGAATCATAAGGTTGGAATCCCGGAGCAGAAAAAGTCAGCGTATCTACATTATTATATAAAATCTTTCTGACTTGCGACTGACCGGTACCAAACACTAACCGGCATTGATAACCCGCCCATTGATTGGTTGTCCATTTTTTGGGAATGGTTTGGGCATCAGTCAAGGTTAAGGTAAAGCCAGCAGTAGCTGAACCATGCTCGACAATTTCATGAGTAATGGCCGTAATGGTTCTCTCTTGGCCGGCGCCAGTCCCGGAAGTAATCCTGATGGTTTGTCCGACTAATTTCTGGCCCTGCAAGCCGGGAATAATAATACTCGTTGATCCCGCCCCGAGCACGTTACCCCTCATTCCACCTTTAGTCGTATATCGCATGGAAGCCATGGCCACAGCGGTGGTGGTAGGCGCTTGGCAAACCTGCCAACCGTCAGTCACTGTATCATAACGATGAAATGTTACACCCGTGGCTGAAGACAAATAATAAATATACCTACCGCCCAATGATTCATCCGAACAAGTGCACAAACCGGCCGCCGAAACAACCGGAGCAAATCGGCACCATTCCCAAACTGGCAAATCGACCTGTCTTTTTAAATTATTAGTTAAGGCCATAAAAAATTAACTGATTATTATTTGCGATCTAATGCCTCTTTGATAGGCGATATGACTTTCTTCGGCTACTCGCCAGCGTTGATCTACTAAACCTTCAGTAATCTGGCTATACCAAGATGATGCTAAAGTGTTTGTTGAATACGGAACATCTCCGCCTGGTGACATAACCGTACTGATTACTGGCGGTATCATCTCACCCGTAATTGGATCATAAGCTTGCGTCCAGACCAGCGGAGTTACTAATCCCGTTTCTTCATCAGTAAATTGCACTCCGTCTGTTACTAACACCGGAGTCGATACTTGTGTCGCTACCTGCGCCTGAATCGGCTGGCCATAACCTACGCCAGACTGGTAACCCATTGATCCGGTCGAGGGAGCAAATACGGGGAGGATTGCATTAAGCTCTGCCGTAATACCGGTAGCACCATCGCTGACACCGTCTAATACTATTCTTTGTCGATTGCTTTTATCTACTGTAGCGCTGGATTCCAATTGCTTAACGATTCTTCTTAATAATACTATTGATTCATTCTGAGACAAGGCGGCCACCGTTTCATTAGTAACTTGATTTATGTGTTGTTCGGAAGAATTTTTTAGACCGACATTTGCACCGGCCACGCCATTGGCGGCACCGCCCAAAATTGATGCTTTTAGATTTCCAGAAGTCGTCAATTCTGTCGGCAATTGACTTTTCACCATCGGATCAATTGGAGTATTGGCAGAATCCTTAATACCGACATGACTGGCAGCTGGAGAAGAGCCAAAAACCAAAGCCGAGGCTTTTTTAGGAATTAAAGAAACAACCAAGGCCGATATTCCAGCAATACCAATAGTTTTAAGAAAATTTCTTTTTTTATTATCTATTGGTTTTTTTAGATTATCAATTACAGACATAATTTTACAAATAATCAACTCCAGGCTACGTGAGATCTAATACCTACCTGATATGATACGTGGCTGTCTTCGGCGACTCTCCAACGCTGATCAACTGGACCCTCCGCTACCTGAACATACCAAGATGAGGCTGCGCTATTAATGGTATAGGGTGTTGCTCCGGAAACCGGCTGGCCATTATTTATACCTGCCTGATAACCTGTCGCTCCGCAGGCTGTAAATGACACCGGCAGGACAGCAGATAATTCTGTTGTTAGACCGGTTGAACCGGTACCGATACCGTCCAACACGACTCTTTGCCGATTGCTTTTATCAACTGTCGCACTGGCCTCTAATTGCTTAACGATTCTTCTTAAAAGAATAATCGACTCATCTTGAGCTAAGGTTGCCAGAGCCTCGTTAGTCGCCGGATTTATGCGCTGTTCAGAGGAATTTTTGATACCAACATTCGCTCCAGCCACGCCATCAGCCGCTCCGCCCAATATTGACACTTTTAAATACCGATTTCCCTCGGTTCCGGCGGTTAAATCAGTTGGAAGCTGGCTTTTTAGAACCGGATCGATCGGCGTATTTGTAGAATCCTTAACACCGACATGACTGGCGGCCGGAGAGGAACCAAAAACTAAAGCTGAGGCCTTTTTGGGAATAAGAGTGACGGTTGCCACACCCAAACTGACTAAGCCGGCTAAGCGCAGGAAAGCTCTTTTTTTATCAGCATCTTCTTTTTCTATAACAGCGACTTCTCGATGTAAATGATAAATTTGCGATTTTTTCTTGCTTAATTTCAAATTCAGACGTATTTTTTTTACGTCTTTTCTGGAGAGCAAACTAAATGAATGTTTTGATGGAATCATCTTCAGTTAAATATAAATAATTATAACACAAAATAACATCTTGAAACAACTCAAAAATCAATCCTTTGTGGATAACTATTTTAAATTGATTTCAAGGATACTCTATGCTAGTATGGTTATACTATGATTAATGTGTTTCGCCTCCCCTAGTCAAAAATGGAGCAACGCTAATATCATAGATATTAACCCTCCCCAAGACCACCAACAGACCTGCTTTCCCGATCAGTGTTCGGGCAAGTAATAATGAAGGATCGCGATAACTCGCACACTCTCAACATCAATTCACATCCTTCACAGTTTGAAAGATCCACGGTCTAAGGAGGTCACCCCAGACAGAACCAACGCAAAAAGCCGGATAGCAATCCGACTTCTAGCAGACAGTTGAATATTGAGAATAAGAAGGTACAATTCACAATTGCTTCCCGTGATTGAATAATTCTCAAGCCTCACCCCCACGGTTCTGTCTTGGGGTTTTATTTTTGAAAATAAATAGAGAGTATTTCCTGAGCGCATTTCTGCCAAGAAAATCTCTGGAGATTACGTGAACCTTTCTGGATTAATTCCTGTCGTAAGTTCTCATCCACGAGAACTGTGATAATTTTATTTTTCATGTCTTCAATATTTTCCGGATCGAAGTATACTGCTCCATCGCCAAGCACTTCCGGCAAACATGATTTATTGGAAGATGCCACGGGCAAACCGACCGCCTGCGCCTCCAACGGTGGAAGTCCGAATCCTTCCATTAAACTAGGAAACACGTATAACTTGGCTCTTTGGTAAAGACAAGATAATTTTGAATCATCTAAATATCCAGCGAAAATTACTTTGGATAAATTTTCTGCGCTTAAATTTTCTTTAGCAAACTTTTTTATTTGCTGATAAAAATATCCATCTTTACCCACCAAAACCAATTGCAAATCAGATTTTTCCTTAAGAATTAAATCAAAGGCTGAGACTAGCTTCTCTAAATTTTTGTGAGGATAAGCCGTCCCCACATAAAGTAAGAAATCATTTTTAATACCCAATTCCTTAATCACTTCATTACAATCAGCTGAATCAATATTTTTTAAATCAGCACCCTCATATATTACACTTATTTTTTCCGACTCAATTTTCAAAGTTTTCACAATATCCTCCTTTGAATAATTAGAAACTGTAATTACTCTAACTGCCCGCCTCGCCGCCTGAGAAATTATTAGATTATAAAAAAATAGTTTAATTTTATACATCAACGGATTAAGCTGACTCGCTCGACTGGTCGGAAAGTGCGTAATAATCAAATCATGAATAGTAGTAATAAACTTCCGGCGATACAAGAATGGGACATTGAAATGCATGAAATGCATTAAATCCAACTCATACTTATTCAACAAAAAGGGAAATTTTAATTGCTCCTGCCAAGAATATGTCCTGAAATCAGCCACAACCTTCTGAAAATTAGAATTCTTAGGTTGATACAAATCAAATTCTGACGCGCGCAAAAACACGAAATATTTATTCTCAAAATCAATTTTCTCCAAGTTGGCGATTACTTCTTGCGTATACCTAGCTATACCGCCATGTTTGGTATCGTATATTCTAGCGTCGATGCCGATTTTCATATTTTTAATTAAAATTTTCCAAAATTTCCCTTGCTGTTTTCTCCCAGCTAAATTCCTTGGCTCTCGCCAATCCCAATTCAATATATTTATTCCTTAATTCATTATCTCCTATCATAGCCGTCATGGCAAATTTTATTTCATTCAAATTATTCGGATCAACGAGTAAGCCTGCCTCACCGACTACTTCCAACTGCGAAGAGTTAGCTCCGGCAATTACCGGGCATCCGCAAGCCATGGCCTCAATTAAAGGCAAGCCGAATCCTTCATAATGCGACGGATAGGCCAGCATACTAGCTAAATTATACAAAGCCGGCTTATCTTCCTCTCTCACATATCCCAGAAATTTAATCCTTTCATCTCCTTTGGCTAATTCATAAATCTTTTCATTTTTCCAACCAGGCGTGCCAGCGATTACCAGCGACTCATCACCGCCCAGCATTTTAAACGCCTCAATGATACTCTCAATATTCTTTCTCGGCTCGAGAGCGCCGACATAAAAAATGAATTTATCAGGGAGATTGTATTTTTGCTTCACCAGAAGCAAATCATTGACCCCACCCCAACCCTCCCCTTGTAAAGGGGAGGGAGAAAGAACCCTATAACTTTCCGAAACTCCCAAATATACTACTTTTATTTTCTCTGCTGATACTTTCAACAATTTTATTAAATCTAATTTGGTGCTTTGCGAATCGGTAATTATTATATCAACTTTATTAATAATTTTATTAATAATCAGCTTGTGCCACCAGAGCGTCTTGAGCGGAAAGAATTCTGGAAATATTAGAAATGACAAGTCATGAATCGTGAGTATTTTCCTGCCTTTCTTGGACCAAGAAATGAAATTCAAATTAGGTGACCAGAATACATCCACAACACCTATCATCTTATCCAGATTTACCAGATTCAAATAATTCAAAATGGAAAATAACTTGTTGGGATAACGAAATCCACGAAAAGTAATATTCTTACCCTTGAACTCGGGTAATTTTACCTCTTTTGAAGAATTATAGAACAAGACATATTTGTTTTCCGTGTCTATACGAAATAAATTTTCCAAAACATTATAAGCATACCAACCAACGCCGGAGTAATTGGAATTCATTAGACACCTGATGTCTATGCCTATTCTCATAAATTAATAGAGAATTCCTGCAATTCGTTAACCAAACTAATCATACTTTCCCTGAATTTGTCATGTCCGAATTGCAAAGAGTGCTCGCGAATCTTCTCAGGATTATATTTATTCTGCTTGAATCTTATAATTTTATCCGCAATATCCTCCCAAATCTGCTCTTCGAAAAATTCTCCCGTGAAACCATCAATAACCGTTTCCAAAGCGCCTCCGGCTTTGTAAGCGATAACCGGCCGACCGCAAGCCATAGCCTCGACGGCCGTAATCCCGAAATCTTCTTCTTGCGGATTAAGATAGGCAATGCAATCTTCAAATAATCTTATTTTCTCGTCTTCGCCTATCCTGCCCACGAATTCCACATTACTCTTGGCCATCTTCTGCAAATGGCGCATCTCCGGACCGACACCGAAAACTTTGAGTGGAATTCCCAACCGAGAAAACGCCTTCACTGCCAAATCAATTCTTTTGTACGGCACTAACCTGCCACCGGCGAGATAATATTTTTTCGGATTGCTGGATATTTTGTATTTATGGACATCAACCGGTGGATAAACCACTTCGCTGTCGCGATGATAATATTTCTTGATTCTCTGGCTGACATTACTTGAAGTTGCCACAAAATAATCTACCCGCTCGGCCGCCAGCCTATCCCAAGTCCGCAGACGATTAAGCGCAAAAGAAATAAATTTCTTAACCACCGGATTAACTTTTAATTCCTGCAGATACGAATGAGTGTTGGTCCACAAATATCTGGTCGGCGTATAGCAGTAGCAGACATGCACGCTTCCGGGCTTAGTAATTACTCCCTTGGCAAATGACGATGAACTAGAAATTACCAAATCATAATCCATTAAATCTAAACTTTCTATGGCCATGGGCATAAAGGGCAACCACCACTGATATTTGGATACGCCTAAGGGGGAATTTTGCAAAAATGAGGTGTTTACTTTTTTATCAGCAAAATACTTACTGGTGTTATTCTTGTCATAAATCAAAGTAAAAATAGGCGCCTGAGGAAATATTTCCTTCAGCGCTATTACAACTCTTTCGGCTCCCCCATCCTGAGCCAAATGATCATGGACTATGGCAATCTTCATGGGTATATCTTAACGAATTTGCCACTTTTTGGCAAACCCGCCGTCGCCATTAGGCTTTGGCGAGGTAAATTAAAAAGGCCCATTGATGCAATCGCTGGAACCTTGCAAACTACGAGATTCGGCCTCTCTTGCGAATGATGCCCACCTAGAACGGTGGCGGTGGCGATTCCTCTGTCGTCGACCAATCATTGAATGCCAATATCAACAATACAATAATCACCATAAGGATTACTACCCCCACATTCTTGAAGAAATCCCTGACGGCCAGTATTGCGTTAATCGACATTTGGCCGACTCTTCTTAAAGTACTCATAAAATTCACCTCCATTTTCTCAACTCTCTGAAAAAATCCCAGGCCAACCAAACTGGCCAGCCCACAACAGCCAACATTCGCTTCATTGGCTTTCCTTTCCATCTGGGTTGTAGGTGATTTTCCTTACGAGCCTTGGAAGCAGCTACAGCAAAATACACTGCGCCCGCAAACCAAAGGACAAGCAAACTCACCACAATGGCAACCATTTCCAGCGACATACTCTTACCCTCCCTCTCTTGGACATCTGCCCATGATAACGTACGAAATATTTGAACTCTTCTACATTACTAATTTACTCGGCTTTTCTGCTCTTGAGTACCGCAAAAGGCGTCTTAAACAATATCATCAAGTCTAGCTTGAAACTCCAATTCTCCATATACCAGACATCAAGCCTGACTTCCTCATCAAAATCCAAATCGCTTCTACCTGACACCTGTGCCATACCCGTCATGCCCGGCTTAATGGTTAGGACTTTCTTGTGATAATTCTCATACTTAGCCACTTCCTCTATCTCATGAGGCCTAGGGCCGACCAAACTCATCTTGCCAATCCAAACATTGAATAATTCCGGCAATTCATCCAGACTGAACTTCCTTAATACTTTCCCCACTTTGGTTATACGCGGATCATTATCAAATTTCATCATGGGCGTTCCATCACGCAAGTTCTTGTGCTGTTTCAAAAATTCCTCATCAAACCTCAGCTTATGCGCGTCCTTCATCATGGATCTGAATTTGAAATAAGTAAATTGCTTCCCGTGTTCACCGATTCTTTTGTATGAGAAGAACAACGGCCCTCTGGAATCTATCTTTATAGCCAAAATCACAACCAGCATCACTGGGGAAAGAATTATAATTATAATTGTTGAGGCAACGATATCAAACGCCCGCTTATATACTCTACCCCAGCCATCGAGCTTGGTTTTTTTGAGCTCTACAATGGGAAAACCAGAGATATTGCTGACCTCGAAATTGTTGATGGGAAATTCAAAAATATCTGCCACATACTTGAGCGTCACATGATTGATATATGAGAAATCATTTAGAAAACTTAATTGCTTCTCTGCCAAATTTCCAGTTGCCACTAGTATCTCGTCAAACTTATCATCAATCTTCATTTTCTCGAGCGTCTTTTGATCTTCTTCTGTCAAACCATCAAACTGCTGGACCACTTTGTAGCCCATCTTAATATTCTTCTGAAAAGAATCAATCACTTCCTGCGCTAATTCGCTCTTGCCAATTACCACCAATCGATGCATGCCAAGATTAAAATAATACAAATAATGCTGAATCATGCGAACCACTCCTCGACCGATAATTACATATATAATACTGACCAGCCAAACAGCCAGAATAATAAAACGGGAATCAAACAGAGACCTGCTGAAAAAGAAAACAAACATCAAAACCATAACCGCCGTCGAACAGCTAAGAATAATCTTTGATACTTCATCAATAATTCGACGCGTGCTACTCATGGCATAAAGCCCGCTTAGAGAAAAACTAACTATCCAAATCAGAGCCATAACCAGAGAAAACTTCAAGAAAAACAAAAAGGACAGATCAAAAATGATCGGCCTAATCGCTACGACTGGCTGCCAAAAACGGATATAGTATGAGGTTATACCCGCCAAAACCACCATCATATAGTCAATTGGGACTAAACTGGCGGAAATAGCGATTTCTGATCTTTTCATAATTTCCTATATTCTACCACAAATAATCATTTTTGGCAAATAAATTTTTGACAAAAGGAAAACCGCCAGCAACAATTGGTTTCCCTCTTGAACATCCCCGATGGAATGCCGACGAAATTGGACGAAATTGCACGTTAAACACCGCATTTAGTCCCAACACTACGCATATCCCAAAAGAAAGGGAGAGTCGTATACCAACCACATTTGCGATCGGACACGACCGATACGGGGGGACAGTTGCGCGAACGTGCGGAACGTCCTTCATCTTACTGGCGGTCTACTAACACTGGAAGTATTGATCCCACCCTCTCTACTTTTACTGTGATAGCCACAGTTTAGCGGCAAGAGTGTTCTTCGCTACTTCCAGACATTTATAATATATCACACTGATAAAAAATTACAAATTGACAAGATCAATTATTTATGATAATATCCAAGTGTTCAGATTAGCTGGATGATCGCTTTCAATTTATGTGGAGTTAGAGGTCCGCCCAAGGCGGATGCTCAATTTTACAAAATTGGCAGAGGAAAGTCCGAACACCCGTCCTGGAGCAATCCAGAACGTCGCGGTAGTGGGTAACGCCCACCCATTCCGATGCAAGTCGGAATGAGGACCAGTTCCACAGAGACTATACTATCCCGCAAGGGAGAAACGTGAAAAGTGTGAAGATGTTTTGAATTAAGCAAGAGATATCTCCTTAGTTCAAGGCTACCTCACTCGACCTCCAGCGATGGAGGATTCGTGGTAAACTCTACCTGGTGCAATCTCAAATAAAGTAGAGAGCTTGACTACGCCAGCAATGGCGCTAGCAGACAGATGATCGTCACCCGCAAGGGTACAGAATTCGGCTTACAGGCTAGTCTGAACAAAAAATTCACTAAGGCGTTTCGCTTTAGTGAATTTTTATTTTGAAAAATATTCTATCTATTATCAATCGCCTCATTAACTAATTTATCCGCTTCCTTGTTCTGCTCGCGGTAGATATGTTTAAATGTCACTTTTTTAAACACTTGCATTAAATTCCAAACCTTCACAAATAACACGCCCAGCTCTTTGTCTTTTACCTTATATTCTCTATTTAATTGCTTCACCACCAATTCAGAATCAAGAAAACATTCAATTTCTTGCGCCCCAGCATCCTTGGCTTTCTCCAATCCCAAAATCAAGGCCTTATATTCGGCTTGATTATTGGTTCCCTCGCCGATGTATTTCTTATAACCATGCTTTTTGCCATCAACCTCAAGCACAGCACCGATTCCTGCGGGTCCTGGATTTCCTCTTGCTCCTCCGTCTGTATGTAATGTTGCTTTTTTCATTTATTTTTCGCTTAATTTCAAATCCACGATTTTCAATTGCAATTCTCTATTTCCATTCCACTCATTAATGTCCAACTCAAACACTATATCTATTTTATCACCAATTTTGAGTTTTACACACCACTCGCCGAAAGAAAATCCAATCAGTTTATGCGTCTTTCCACCATCTTGAGAAACCATCACCCGCAAATGCTTGCCATCATTTCCTACTGTCTGCACACTATCGACATTAAGATTATATGCAACGAAAAGCGGTTTCTCATTCCCCTCTCCATAAGGCTCAAATTTTTCCAAATCTTCCCACAACTCCCAATTTATTTCTGATAATTTAACCTCTGCTTCTATCTCTAACTGCGGTGCCAACTCCACGCCGGCAAGCTTCTCTCCTGCCAACTCAGTCATGCGCTTTTTGAATTTATCAAAATTCTCATCGCCAACTACCGTAAATCCACAAGCCTGGCTATGACCGCCAAAACGAAATAAATATTCTTTGCACTCCTTGAGCGCATCCGTAATATTGAAACCTGGAATGCTTCTGCCAGAACCAACATATCTGTCCCCTTCATTTGAAATCGCCAAAGTTGGCCGATGGAATTTATCACTGATTCTGCCAGCCACTAACCCCACCACGCCAGCTGTCCATTTCTCACCCATGACAAACAAAATCTTATCTTCATCTGAAATTTCTTCAACTTGCGCCAGAGCTTTGTTTAAAATATTCTCCGTAATTTTCTGCCTATTCTTATTATTCTCCTCAAGAATTTCCGTCATCTTCTGTGCTTCTTCCTCACTCTTGGCCACCAGTAAATTGAAAGCCAAAGAAGCATGCTCAATTCTTCCAGCCGCGTTGATTCTCGGCACAATCCGCCAGCCAATATAAGTGGTATCAATCTTGCCAGACTTATTATTTACAGTTTCAATCAATTTCTTGATTCCAATATTTTTGCTTTTCTCGAGTACAATCAAGCCATATTTCACAAACACCCGATTCTCTGAAATCAAAGGCACAATATCTCCGACCGTGGCAATAGCC
The DNA here is from genome assembly GCA_903863425.1 of Candidatus Buchananbacteria bacterium. Taxonomy (GTDB): domain Bacteria; phylum Patescibacteriota; class Patescibacteriia; order 2-01-FULL-39-33; family 2-01-FULL-39-33; genus CAIPBY01. Next base: position 11,942 of record CAIPBY010000034.1, read on the forward strand.
ACGAGATCCAAGAGCCATTTCTCAAATCCATCGGGCAACTTAACTGGGGTATTTGTTTCATGTAACTTATGAACTACGGCTTGAACAAACTTATACGCCACGCCTGCTCCACACAAACCCGAAAATGGATAACCGGAATCTTTGAGCGACGGGTTTATTATAGCCACGGCCTCGGGACGCTTAGGTGGTTCTTGGTGATGATCGGTAATAATCACATCAATACCATTTTCCTTGAGCAGTGCGATTTCCTCAATATTGGAAATACCGCAATCAACCGTAATAATTAAATTATATTTTTGCTTAATAAAAGTGTGAACAATTTTCTTGTTCAGTCCGTAACCCTCGCTTTCCCGGAAAGGAATATAAGTATCTACGTCTAAACCCAAGCTTTTGAGTGTCAGATATATTATGGTCGTAGAGCAGACGCCATCAGCATCATAATCGCCATAAACCAGAATCTTCTCATGTTTTTTAATGGCCTCCAGCAAACGATTAACTGCTTTTTCCATACCTTTGAATAAATACGGATCAAATACTTGCGTATCATAATTAGGAGATAGAAATTCATCTATCTCTTTCTGGGTTTTGAGTCCCCTGCTATACAACAACTGAAGCGTAAGATTATTTATCTCCGGAAATTTATCAATAAATTCCGCATCCGGTCGAGGTAATATTTGCCATTTCTTGAGCATTTTATTTCCAATTATTTCTCGCCCATTCCAACCTATCCGGTTTACCGATATCTATCCACGGCCTGTCAGAAGCATAAACATCCAAATCCTTAACATTAGGAAATACATCATATTCAATACTAAACACCTCTTGATCAGGAAAATACTTCTTAAATCGAGAATTAAATAAATATATTCCCCCATTAATGTATCCCGGCTCCACAACCCCTTTTTTTTCTTTGAATTGTTTGAGGTGATAATTTTCATCAAAATCCAACACGCCATAAGTCGAGGCATCATCTACCATGGCGCCCAGGATTATGCCATCGCTTTCCGGCTTTAAGAATTCTAGCATTTTCGAGAAATCGGCTGAGGCCAAGATGTCACCATTCAGCGCAAAAGTCGGCTCATTATTATCAGGCACATAATTATCCCAAGCAAATTTAATAGCTCCGCCAGTACCCAATCTCTGCGGTTCAATGGCATAGATTATTCTCAAACCGAGTCTCTCACTGCCAACTTCTCGTTTCAGTACTTCAGCTAGATGCCCAGCCGCCAAAACCACTTCGGTTACGCCTAAATCCTTCAATTTTTCCAACTGCCAATCCAACATGGCCTTGCCCCGTATATCGAGCAATGACTTTGGAATATCTTTGGTAATTTCTCCTAGTCTGGTAGATAAACCTCCAGACAAAATAATTGCGTTCATAATTGACAATTATGAATTATTTTCTTATTATATAAGTATATGAAAATGAAAAAAAGAGTAAAAATTTTTTGGATTATCATTTCTGCTTTAGTCATCCTGTCTATGGTAATCTTTACCATTGGCCCGGCCTTCCTCGGCTAAATTCTCAAGCTAACCAATAACCTACCTTCAAAACCTTGTAAATCAGGGTTTGTTTTATCTGTTATAAATATTTGCCGAGGATTATCAATGAAGAAAAACCCAAAATTAATCCTATAATTTCCCAAACGCTAAGACTGTCCTTAAAATAAAAAACTCCCAAAAGAACCAAGAACAAAACCGTAAAGACGCTATTTACTGCACCAAGTATGCTTAATTTAGAGTTCTTCATAATCAAAAACCAACCGAAAGCGCTCAATCCGTATATTAATATTCCTAAGATTAGATATTTCCAAATAACAAATTTACCACTATTGCCAGAAATTTTTATAAAAAAATCTCCAAACACGCCTACAGCGCTCAAAAATAAAACAAATAAGATTGATAAAAAAATTCTCATATCTATCTTTTCAAAACCGCCAGAAAAGCTTCATTGGGGATGTCCACTTTTCCCATACCCATCATCTTTTTCTTCCCTTTTTTCTGCTTTTCCAATAATTTAGCGCGTCTAGTCCAGTCACCTCCATATAATTTGGCGGTCACATCTTTACGAAGTGCTGAAATTCTTTCGGCGGCAATAATCTTCCCCCCAATACTGGCTTGAATTTTGACCATGAATTGCTGTCGAGGCAGTGTGTCTTTCAAAATATCCACAACTCTTTTGCCGGCATGATAGGCGCTATCTTTGTAAGTAATCATAGACAGAGCCTCAACTTTTTCGTCGGCAACAAGAATATCCATTTTGACCACTTCTGTCGATTCATAATCATAAAAATCATAGTTAAGTGAGGCATAACCAGAGCTGACTGATTTTAATTTATCATAAAAATCCACAATAATCTGGGTGAGCGGAATATAGTAATGAAGTATAGCCACATCCTCATCCAAATATTCGGTGTTGATATAGACTCCCCTTTTCTCGGTAGTTAATTTCATAATTGAACCCAAATAATCCTTGGGCGTGAAGATATCCACTTTCATAATCGGCTCTTCCACTTTGACGATAGCCGTAGGATCAGGAAAAGACATAGGATTAAAAATCATCTCATTCTTGCCATTACTAAAATATATTTTGTAGGCCACACTAGGAATAGTAACAATTAATTCTAAGCCGAATTCCCTGTTGAGTCGTTCCTGAAAAATTTCCAAATGAAGTAGACCCAAGAATCCGCAACGGAAACCAAAGCCCAAGGCTTGCGAATTTTCCGGTTCATAGCTGAGCGCCGCATCATTTAATTTCATTTTCTCAATAGCCTCTCTGAGCTTATTGAAATCACTACCATCTTTACAGAATACTCCGGCATAAACCATGGGCTTCACTTCTTGGTATCCTGGAAGCGGTTCAACTTTCTTGCCGACCAGAGTAATAGTATCACCGACTCGGCACTGTGAGACATTATGAAGTCCAGTGACGATATAGCCGATTTCTCCCATAGTCAGCTTGGCGTCTTTTTTGTATTTTGGTGAAAAATGTCCGACTTCCAAAGCCTCAATCTCGTCATTAGTAGAGACAAACTTCAATTTATTGCCAGGTTCGACTTGACCATCAAAAATCCTGACCAAAGCGATTACTCCTCGATACTCATCATAGACAGAATCAAAAATCAAAGCTCGAAGATCTTTATTGGCCTCGACTTTCGGCTCCGGTACTTTCTTAATCACTGCATCAAGTAATTCAGCCACACCATCACCTGTCTTACCTGATACCTTATAAATTTCTTCCTTGGTACAACCCAATAATTTCACAATTTCATCCATCACTTTCTCTGGCTGAGCATTGGGCAAATCAATCTTATTGACTGCCGGAATAATCATCAAATTATTTTCCATGGCCAGATACAGATTGGCCAGGGTTTGCGCCTGAATGCCTTGTGAGGCGTCGACAAGAAGTATTGCGCCTTCTGCCGCTAATAAGCTTCGAGACACCTCATAAGTGAAATCTACATGTCCAGGAGTGTCAATTAGATTCAATTCATAGCCTTTGTAATTCATCCGTACTGGCTGAAGCTTGATGGTAATTCCTCTTTCGCGTTCGATGTCCATAGTATCAAGAAGTTGGTCTTTCATCTCGCGTTTGCTTACTGTTCCGGTAATTTCAAGCATACGGTCAGCCAGGGTTGACTTACCGTGATCAATGTGGGCGATTATGACAAAATTCCTAATTTTATTTTCCATAATTTTTCATTCTTTATCTCAAAATCCAAATTTCATTTTAATTCTATGTTTTTACTTTTTCTTTTTCTAGGAAAAGAAAAAGCTAACAAAAAGAAAAAGTCGCTCGCTGACAAAAATCATGGCTAGATTTTATGCTTCACTCCCGAAAATTTTACTTACGCATGCTCGTAAAATTTTCTGGTCGTTTCCGCATAAAATCGCACAATATTTTTGAATGCTCGCAGGCATGCGGGTGCAAAATGCAGGAATACAGAGCACCCTTGCAAGCCCATGGGAATCTAGGAACAAAATCAAGCAAATTGCGAGCGTAACCCAGGCTTGATATAGTGGCGAAGCCACCATCAAGCCCAGCGAGCTAATTTGCGTAGTATTTTGTCTAGATTAACCATACGGCTTGCGACTTTTTCTTTTGCCCGACTTTTCTTTTTCTAGAAAAAGAAAAGTGGTTAAAGAAATTTAATATATTTTACCAGAAAACACCCTAAAAATCAAATAATCCGCTCAAAGCGGACTTATTATAAAAATTAAAAATACTATTTTAAATTTACGCTCCTCCTTCTCCCTCATTTATACTATCCTCCGCCATAACCTTGGCTGACTTGAATAATTTTCTTTTCATTGAAGCAAAAAAGGTGCTCATTTCCTCAATTTTAAGCAAGCTTCCAATTAACCAAAATCCAACAATGCCAGCCAAACCAGCAATTAACCCTTGAGAAAATATGCCCCAAAGTTTTTCCGTTGGCACGCCTTTATCAATTAGCCACAATGAGCCATAAGCCAAGATGCCAGCACCCAAGGAAGCAAACACGATTTTAAACAAAGAATCCACGATCTTTCTGCCATCCAGCATACCTATGGATTTCCTAAGATAAATCATTAAAACAATTAACTCAAAAATTGACGAAACCGTAATTGCTGCCGGAAGCGCCAAAACTCGAAAATCCACCAACCCACCCAAATCATCAATTCGAAGTAGTGCTGTCGTAGCAAAGGAAAACCAATTCTCAAAACTAAATACCCAACGAAAAGACATGAGTGAAACGAAACTCACTACCATGGTGCATAATCCCACATAAAACGGCGTCTTGGTATTGTGCAGAGCATAAAATCCTCGAATAATTAATGGAAAGGCGCCTTGAGCAAATAATCCAATGCAAAATACTGCCAAACAAGCCGCTGTCAGACGAGTGTCATACCAATCGAATTTACCTGCCCCTAGAAGCACACGGACAATTTGCGCTCGAAGCACATAAAGCAGAACCGAGATAGGAACGATGAAAAACAAAATTTGCCGAAGGGTTGAAGACATAGTCTTCACAAAATCCTTCATTTTATTCTCTGCTGTTAAAGTTGAGAGAACCGGAAGCGCAGCCACAGCCAGTGATACGCCAAAAATACCAAGAGGGAAATTCTGCAAATTATTGGATAAATTGAATATAGCTAAACTTCCCGCGGCCAGAGTCGAGGCTACCAGAGTAATAATTAGAAAATTAATTTGAGTAATGGCCAGAGCCAAAGTGCGAGGCACCATCAGCTTGGCAACCTGAACAACATATTTGTTCTTGAAATCAAAATCAAAAGTGTACTTATATCCAACCGTAAATGTCGGTACGAATTGCACAATCATATGAAGTATTGCGCCTAGCACTACGCCCCAAGCTAAGCCATAAACCCCAAATGGCTTGACCAGATACAAGGCGCCAAAAATTATACCCAAGTTATAGAATAATGGCGCAATGGAATAAACCACGAATTTCCTGAAAGATTGCAAAATCGAGCTAAAAATCGAGGATAATCCCAAAAATATCGGGCTCAAAAACATTATCTGCGACAAGCGAACCACCATATCCATCTTCTCCGGCGAAAATCCTGGGGTAATAAGAGGAATCAACCATGGCGCAGAGAAAAATAATCCTGCGCAAACCACAATCAAGCCGACAGAGAGAATATTAAGAATACTATTGATTAATTTCCAAGCCTCATTGTTCTTGTGCTTGGTTAGTAACATAGTAAAAACCGGAATTAATCCGGCTGAAACTGCCCCCAAAATAAGAAGATTGTATACCAAATCCGGCAATCTAAAAGCTGCATAATACGCATCTAGCACATCCCCGGCACCGAATTGGGAAGCCAAAATCCTGTCCCGAAAAATACCCATCAAACGACTCACAACCGAAAGACTACCAATTATAATGGCGGCGGAGGTTATGGTTTGAGATTGAGTATTAACTTTGTTGAAAAAACGTTTAAACACCTAAAAGTATTATTAAAATTATAATAAAAATCTAGTATCCACGATCCTGCACCCTTTGCCCTGTTCGAGCACCATCACCGGATTAAAATCAATTTCTTTGATCTGTGGGAATAACAACGAAAAATCTGCAAATTTCATAATCAAATTAATAAGCGCTTCAATATCGCAAGCCGGCTCTCCTCTAACGCCTTTAAGTAAAGTATAAACTTTCAAGCTTTCTACCATTTTACGCGCATCACTCCTGGTTAGAGACGCAATACCAAAAGCCAAATCCTTGAAGGCCTCAGTATAAATTCCACCCATCCCGCACATAATCACGGTTCCGAATTGCGGATCACGCTTCATGCCTAGGATAATTTCTTTGCCACTAATCATTTCTCCGACCAAAAACCCTTCAATTACCGCCTCCGACTGATTGACAGAAATTGCCTTGATCATTTCATCAATGGCTTGTCCCAATTCCTCGCTATTTTTGATATTAAGTTTCACTCCGCCGACATCTGACTTATGCACAATTTGTGCTGATACCACCTTGAGAGCCACCGGATAACACTTGGAACTTTCCGCAAACTCAATCGCTTCTGCCTTATTCTTGACTGTCTTGGCTTTGTGCAAGGGAAAATCAAATCCTGACAAAATTTCTCTAGCTTCACTTTCAGTCATGGCCGAACCGGATAAAATTTTCTTGGCACTACTAATAGCTCCAGCTTCTCCAATTAATTTGTTTTTTTCTGGTTCAACTAATTTTTCATCTTTCCATTTTTTATACTCCAACATCTTGCCCAAAACTTTCACCGCCTGTAAAGGATAATTATAACAAGGCAGAGAATATTTTTTGAAAATGGAGAAATTCTTGGCAATTTCTTTCTCGCCCATGAAACAAGCAATGATGGTTTTCTTGGTTTTCTTGTTTAATTGGCCGACTAACTCCGCTGTCTCCTTGATTTGCGTCATTTTTTGCGGAGTCAAAACCACAATGACACAATCCACATTAGGGTCGATAATGGCCGTATTAAGACCAATCTTATATCTATCCGCTTCCGCATCACCCAGGATATCAATGGGATTATGGATATTGGCGCAAGACGGACAATTATCTGCCAATTCCTTTACCGTAATATCTGATAATCCTGCCAATTCCAAACCGTATCTGGGAAGCAAATCGGTAACAAGGATACCCGGACCGCCGGCGTTGGTGACAATAGCCACGCGATTACCCTCCGGCAATTGCTGAAGCGAGAAAGCTTTGGCAAAATCAAAAAAGTCTTCCACATCATCCACTTCGATAATCCCAGCCTGTCGAAAAGCGGCGCTATAAGCCTGCTCCGAACCGGCGAGCGACCCGGTATGTGAGGAGACCGCCGCGCTTCCCTTCTCTGTTCTGCCGGATTTAAGCAGTATGATCGGCTTCTTCTTGGTAATCCGGCGAGAGACATTTATAAATTTTTCGCCGTCAACAATATTTTCCAAGTACGCCATAATGGCTTTAGTCTTCTTGTGCCCTGCCAAATACTCAAACATATCTATTTCATTGATATCCACCTTGTTGCCGATACTGACAAAATACGAAAGCCCGATTTGCTGAGCCGCGGCCATGTCCAGTACTGCGGTTCCGAGCGCTCCCGATTGAGAGATAAAAGCCAGCGATCCCCTTTTGGAAAAACTCCTGGCAAAAGAAGCATTGATGGGCACTGAAGTATTGATATAACCAAGGCAGTTGGGACCCAAAATTCTCATGCCATATTTTTTCTTGATTTCTGCTAATTTCTTTTCCAACTCAGCACCGCTCTTTCCCGGAGCTTCCTTGAAACCGGCCGTGATAATAATCACATTCGGACACCCCACTTTCCCGCATTCTTCCAAAACTTCCGGCACGAATTTGGCTGGAATGACGATTATCGCCAATTCAGGTACCTCCGGCAAATCCGCTATGGTTGGTAAAGTTTTTAATCCCTCAATTACTTCGTTATTAGTATTAATAGGATAAATCTTGCCCTTATAGCTTTTCACCAAGTTAATCATGACATCATTTCCCACCTTGCCCGGCTTGTTGGAAGCGCCAATGACGGCTATGGACTTAGGATTAAAAAAACTTTCTAACATAATATTTTGGTTAATTTCCTCTTTATCTTAACATAAATCAAATTGTTTGAAAAGCGTGATGATTGACAAAAATAGCTAAAAGTAATACACTACGCATTGTAGTTAAACGGCAAACAACTCCTCAGAAAGGGGGAAGCCATGAACGCAACGACAGTTCTTTCAATCGCACTCACACTCAGTATTGCCCTCAATATCGCACTAGGGACGAGCACCATCTTCCTCGGGCGGGAACTGATCAAGAAGTTCCGATTCTGGGCGCAACACGCTAGCTATCTCGTTGACACTGTTCACGGATATCAGCACAAGGGAACGGATCAACCCCATACAGCGGTAATGTCTGTCACTGGATCAAAGACGCAGATATGGTCTGCATTGATGTGCTTTGAGATATTCATTCCAGCATGGGTTTTAAGGCTGATTGGATTGAAAGATCTGATTGGAAAAATGCTCGTAGACCCTTTTGGCTGGAAATTAGCCACCTCCAAGCCTGATTCCGATCAGGCATCGGCAGATTTCGAACTGTTCCTGGGGAGAGGTCGTGCTACTTTTATCGCCATAACCAATACTGCCCAGCAGGTCGAAATGGAGGTGAAACCAGCAAGCAAAGACGCATCACTCTGCAAACGTCACTGGTTTCAACGGTGACGATCCGACCGTTATCCAACCAAGCACCGCCGAGGAGGACACCCAGTCCCCCTCGTATTTATTTTCCAAAAAAATAACCAGCCCTGGGCTGGTTATTTTTAATTAATATAATTTTTATCTCAGAACTCCACCCCATTCCACAACTGTAAATCCATTTCTTGCCGGAGTCTTAATATTATAACCATCTACCTTTATTGGCTTGGCCAAAGGTGAGAAATCCATCAAAATTCTAATCACCGTGTCCGGCTTTGGTGAAATTGTAAGTGGCGCAATCTTATTCATCTCAGAAGTGCCAAGGAAAGTGACAAAATAATACGGCGAACCTTGCATTCTTGGCTCCCAAAATTCCATGAAATCTGCCGTTTCCTTAGTATTTAATCCCAAAAGCGCCAATTTACTAATCAAGAAATTATGAACCTCCGATTGTTTAATTACATATCCTTTCTTGGGTTGTTGATAAATTCCTCCACTTCCCTCCCAGAATAAATATGGATATTTTTTGCCAGTGGATAATTCTGTTAAATTACTCTTGGTATCAGAAAAAACATTCCAGCCATTACCGTATACCGGATCACTATAACTCATTCCGCCAACCGGATCAACTTTTACGGAAATATTCTGAGCCGTAGTCGGATAAAGATAAATGACAGGCTTACCGCACTCGGCCAAAGGCGCATAAGAAGAACTTTCGAATTTAATCAAACGACCGAATCCATCTTTCCAGAAAAACATCGGGTGAGTGGCAATAAACGCCGTATAAGAAATTTTCTTTTTTCCATCAAGAACTTGATATTTATTATTATACATATCCTTAAGCAAAGCGCTGTTAGAATCCTTGAATTCATAAACATCGTCTCCCGCCGACGTCTTTCCCGCCACTTTCAAATCGTTGATACTGACAACTCCTTCTGCCATGACAGAAGCATAATTTCCACTTCCGCATCCAGTCTTATCGGTATAGCTATAATCCGTAGCATTTACTTTTCCATCAGACCAAGTTATCTGAGGCGCATTATTATTGGTTGGAATAATATCCGGTTTCAAAGAATAAACTCTTACCGTTCCATCTGGCGCCTGAATATAAAATCCATTTCTTTCAAATAAATCAACATAAATAGTATTATAGCCGGCAGTAGTATAAACATCTCCCAATTTAGGATCAGTAAAT
>CAIPBY010000035.1 GCA_903863425.1 Candidatus Buchananbacteria bacterium
ATTGTCACAATTGCCTTGCTTTCTTGCACTCTCCTTCAATTAAAAGACTTGGAGAAATTATATGAGGCAACAAACTATGAATCCTTTTCCCAAAGCTATCAAACAATTGTCTCCGGATACCACCCGGGGCAAGTGGTATTTGGACAAAATTTAAGATACTATTACTTAAGAGGTATTAAGCAACCATTAACGGTCATAGATATGGAAAAAAATAAGCTCTATTCGTTCGAAGAATTTACCAATGACATTAATCGCTTCGAAAGCGGTTGGATTACTTGGGAAAGTGATAAGGGATCGCACCTCGATAAAAAAATTATAAATTATATATGTAATAATTTTCAACACCTTCACGGACGAAGCTGCGGTCAAGAGGTTGATAATACTAGAGTGGAAGTCTTTTACTTTGACAAGACAATGATTAAATAATTATGATTCTTTCCGGCTTAAAAAATCAAATCAGAGAAAATCATAATTTTATAATTTTTTCTTTTGTAAAAATATTATCTTTATTGCTAATGGCGGCTCAGCCATTTTTGATGGCCAAACTTCTTAGGCCAAGTGACTTCGGCTTGTACTCCCTGATTTTAATGCCATTTTATTTTTTCGGCGCATTACTGATCAGTTCTTCTCAAAATGCTTTCATAGTTTATTCTTCAGACGAACAAAAAGAAGGCAAAGGATATAATAGATCATTTACTGCTGAATTAATTATGCTTAGCGGTGGATTTTTTGTTTTCTTTGCTTTCCTTATGGGAAGAAATTTCTACTCTCAAATCATACCCGCTTCTCCACTTAGTTCTCTTACTATAATTCTGGCCTATCTCGGCTTAATGGCTCAAAGCTTGTTTAGTAATGTCCTATTGGCCAATCAACAAAGGAAAGAAGAAGGCTATTATCAACTTTGCAACTGGACTATCGGCATCATATATATAATCATTGCTCATCTGACAAATTTTTTGACTCCAAGCACTGCGCTTCTCACATTCTTCTTTGGACCGATAATAACCTTCCCACTTTTCTTCAAAATATTCTGCTGGAAAAAAATCCTGCCCTTAAAATTTGAAAAGAAATGGCTGAAAAATATTTGGGCTTTTTCTAAGTGGGCGGCCTTGGGCGGTGTGGCTGCCTTTCTAAGCAGTTGGGGAGACATCCTAATCCTAAAATATTTCGTCTCTCCGGAAAAAATTGGCGAATATAATTTGGGCTACCAAGTGTTTAAGGGCCTGACCATGTTTGCCGGCACCATTTCAGCTTATTTCCTACCATCTGTTGCTAGAAATATTGGAGTACCAAAAGAACTAAGTAAATACTTATACCAGAAAAGACCGCAAATTATCGCCATATGGATAATTGGCAGTATTGTCCTCTTCTTTTCTATACCACTTATATTCCACCTACTTTATGGCAATAAATATCTATCCTCAATAATAATAGCGCAGATGCTTATCATCCCTGCGACCTTTGTTATTTTCAAATCATTCTACCAAATTATTTTTGATTCCCTAAAGAAGTACATCTTTTCTCAAACCTCACAAATCGTATTCACCGGACTTAATCTTATACTGGACATTATTCTTATCCATTATTTCGGCATTATAGGTCCAGCCATAGCTACCTCGATTGCTACGTCCCTATCAATCATTGCCTACTTTATCTACTGGCGCAGATTGAAAAATAAATTGCTAAACCCAATCAATAACGGCTAGCAAATTCTCTGCTGAATCTTTTTTGACATAATAAA
>CAIPBY010000036.1 GCA_903863425.1 Candidatus Buchananbacteria bacterium
AATATATATAAATATATTTGTGGTATTAGTTATTTTAAAAAGTATCTAAATTTAACTAATTTATAAATAAAATTTGAACTTGACATAAATTAGATAATATGATATTATATTCAATTGATGAATTGTATAGTAATGGCTGAATTTACTGGGCTTTAAGCTCATAATGAAGGGAGTAATGGAAAATGCGAGTTCTTTACATTGTTGCTGTTGTTTTGTTGTTGTCGGTTAGCGCGTTTGCTGGGAACACGGTTCGTGGTCCTGGTGGACAAGCAAGTAGTCTTCCAGAGGGTGGCGGGGGTGCGATTCTTTCCCTTGATGTCTGGAAAAACATCCAAGAGGGGGAGGATAGTAATTTTCGTGCAGGGTTTGAGGCGGTGTTGGGCACTGCCAAAATAACTGACGTCCTTGGAAGGTCAATGACGTCGAAAAAACTTCTTCACGTATTGCCATATCTGGATTATGTGAAGAAGTTGGACGACGACTTCGCGTTCTTCGTTAATCTCTACGCCAAAGACGCCCAAGGGTTCGCCTTCGAGAAAAACTTCGAGCAGTGGGGCTTCGATACGGAAGCACTCATCGCTCGGATAAATGTAGGCGTGGGGTTGTCGTGGAAAGTGGACGACGTCTGGACGTTGGCTCTCGAGGCAGATATTGGTGTCGAGCAATTGAAGTTGGACTACGCTTTCGACATCAACAGGTTCTATTTGCCGATTCTTGCCAAGAGCAGGGCGTATGGAATCGGTATTGGTGCGACCGGAGCAGTAATATGTCAGGCAACTGAGAGGTTGCGACTTGGGCTGCAAGTTTCGAGTCTAATGAACATTTACTGCAAGGGTCGCACTAAGCTGTTGCGAGGAAAGGTTAGTGACACCTGGACAGCCGAGATGCCTTTCCCGATGAGTGTTACCGCAGCGGGATCATATCAGCTAACCGATCGACTCGGAGTTTGTGCCGACGTGAGTTGGTACGACTTCAAGGATGACCCTTTGATACTGAAGTTCAACCATTGGGGTTTCTCAAAACCTCTGGAGTTAGGCTTCGGCGGTGTCGTTGCAGTGAGGGGCGGGTTTAACTATCAGGCGACTGATTGGTTGAAGTTCCGCGTTGGCGGTGGTTGGATGACACAGGGGGTGGATCAGAAGTATGCTGATTCCACCACTACGGATTTTCCGGGGTGGTATGGTGCTCTCGGCTTCACTGCTCAAGTTACGGGGTCAATTGACATCAGTGTGGCTTACACCCACGCTGAGGGTCATAGTCAAGAACAGTCAATCCTGCCAGGAATTTTGCCAGGGAGCAAGATTGAAGGCGGGATTGAAACTTTGATGATAGAGGGTTGCTGGAAGTTTTAAGCTACCCCTAAACAAAAAAGAAAGGAGAATAATGGGTCGTAAACGGAATTACGACCCTATTTTATTTGAATTATATTGTAATTAATTGACAAAAAACGATATTTATGATATTCTTATATAAGGTTATTTTGACCTTTTGTACATATAAAATTGTCTAAAGTTAGCTCTTGACTTGGTAGTCGGGAGTTTGGAATATTGTTTTGAAGTGGAAGCTACTGGACTGACGAAGTCCAAGACGGAGGTATATCATGGCAAGTGTAGTGAGTAGTAAAGTAGAGGCATTGGGAAAACGGGTGGTCCACTTCGGCGACGAGATGGACTTCATTCCGGCACGTATCCGGCAGCTTCTGGAGACGGATTGGGTCAACGCGGATGTGCGTGATTGTTTTCTCGCCAAGTCGGAAATATGCCGGATATTGCGCAAAAATCCGGCTGATTGGGAGATGCTGGATATCGTCTACTATGGCGCGTCCCCTCGCGATGGCGTCTCGCTTAGTCGAGCTGACCATTGGCTGTCCGGATCCCTTTCAGGCCAGGCTCTTCGTGACCGTCTCAAGGTTGTTAGTTCCTGGACGGCTCGTTACATCACGAAGGCGCTGGAAGTTGATGGACGACTCACGGTGCTCGATTTAGGAGCTGGCCCGGCGCCGTATGCTCTCGAAGCCCTGAAAGCTATTCCTGATTGTTCGGAGAGGCTGAGTTGGAGGTGTGTTGACCTCGATCAGCTATCGCTTGACGAAGGCGAAAAGCGGGCACGGGAGCACGGCTTTGAGAGAGTTCTGGAGTTTAAGAACATGGACTTCTTGTCTTCCCGTAACGCCCCGGAAGCTGACGACCCCAGAGCCGACTTCGGTCTGCTCGTGGGCATTCTGTGTGGGATGAGTCCGGCGGAAGCGGTCTCCTGCTTGCAGAAGATTAAGATGTTCTTCCGGCCTGGGGCGGAATTGATCGTGCCGACGTTGCTCAATCAGGCGTTCGAGGAGGATCCGCAGACGTTTCGCGTCCTCTGCAACGTCCTGGGCTGGCAACTTAAGCCCAAGTCGTTGGACGAGGTGCGTGAAGTATTCGTAACGGCGGGGTACATCGTCAACGATATCTTCAGCGAAAGGGAAGGTGGTAACGGCCAGTACGCAATCGTGCATGCGGCCATACCTCAACCCTGACGCGAAGCCGATACTTCGCGTGGTCCGGGAAACTTGTAACAGAGTTTTCCCGGGCCGTATTTTTTTTGTCAAAATTATGTTAAAATATAATTATAATATTATGCAGGCATCATATATATTTTTTTCCCTGTCCGCAGTTATAAGTGCTTTTATCAGCACGCTCTTTGGTTTTTTTATTTATTTCCGCAATAAACAAAGCAAGATGAACAAAACATTTGCTTTGTTTTGTTTTGGGGTTACTATCTGGTCTATTCCCTATATTTTCTGGCCTCTTGCTACCACAGCCAAGGAAACTTTGCTGGCTTTCCAGTTATTGCATATTGGAGCATGCTATGTTTCTATATTTTATTTCCATTTTACGGTGAGATGGCTGGAAATATTTGAAAAAAAGAAAAAAATAATTTATGTGGGTTATATTTTGGCTACTCTTTTTGCCCTCTCTATTCCGACGCCTTTTTTTATAAAGGATATAGTGCCAAAATTTTCTATGAGATATTGGGCAGAGCCGGGAATATTATATCATTTTTTTCTCGTAATGTTTTTTGGATATTTCCTTTATTCTTCCTATCTTTTATTCAAAGCTTATAGGGAATCAACGGGAGTAAGGAAATTTCAAATAAAATATATTTTGGTTGGAATGGTCTTGGCTTTCCTGGGTGGTTCAACCAATTATTTTTTGTGGTATAACATCAATATACCTCCTTATGGTAATATTTTTTCTTGTTCGTTTGTAATATTCACAGCCTATGCGATTATCAAATATCGTTTCATGGATATCCGTATTATTGCCCGTTCATCAGCCATTTATTTTCTAGATGCCTTATATACTTATGCAGTTTTCTCTTTGTTATTAATTATATATAACTTATTTTGGGGGACGGTTTATAATAATTATTCCTTGATAGCGGGGATTTTTGTTGCTCCATTTTTTGTCTTAGGATTATTTTGGGTGCATAACACCGCCACAAAATTTTTAAATAAATATGTCTTCCATTCACTTTATGATTATCAGTTAGCAATTTCTAAGTTGACGCAGGAGTTAAATCGTTATACTGATTTGAATGGGATTGTAGATCTTATTGTTGATACAATCAAGAAAACCATGGACTTGGAGAGGGCGGGAGTTTTACTGATTAACTCCGATATTTTGCCTGTAAAGTTTCAAATTGCCAAAGTGGTCGGATTTAATGAACATAACGGCATCAGTCTCGTCTCTGATAATTTATTGACCAAACATTTAGAGAGAACGCAGAAGCCTTTAGTCGGAGATGAACTATCTATGATTTCGCGTGATGCCAAGAATAAAAAAGATTCACAGAGGTTTCTGGAGTTGAGGGATTATATGAAGCACATTGAGGCTGCCCTTTGCCTACCGCTTATTATAAATAATAAATTAATAGGCATGGTTGTATTGGGAGGCAAGAATTCTACAGAGCCTTATACTCAGCAGGATTTAGAGTTGTTGTCGATAATGTCTTTTCAGGCAGCTATTGCCATTGATAAGGCAAGACTGTATAAAAAAGTAAATGATTTTAATAAAACTCTCCAACAAAAAGTTGATGAGCAGACTAAGGATCTAAAAGATAAGGCGGCTCATCTCGAAAAACTTCTTCAAATGCGTACGGAATTCCTCGACATTGCATCGCATCAGCTCAAGACGCCAATCTCGGTCATCCGAGGGACGATTTCCATGTTTGAAGAGGGAAGCATGGATAAGGTGCCGGAAGCCAAGCGCAAAGAATTCTTCCATAATATCGCGGTTAAGGCAGATAAACTAAATGCAATTATTAGTGATATTTTGCGGGCCTCGGAAATGGACACAGATGAATTTAAGCTGGATGATAAGACTTCTTCGCCTGAGCAAATCGAGGATATTGTGAAATCAGTTGACAGCCAATTGCATGCTTCGGCTAATGCCAAGAATGTGGAATTGATAATTGAGACACCGAAGACAAAATTACCCAAGGTGATGACCAGCGGAGAATTCTTGGAGCAGGCCATTTATAATTTAGTGGATAATGGCATTAAATATACACAAAAAGGATTTGTTAAGGTTATCTTGTCGCAAGAGGGTGGCAATGTTATTATTAAAGTCCAAGATTCTGGTATTGGTATCCCGACCAAGGAGCAGAAGAAAATATTTGATAAGTTTGCTCGTGGTACCAATGCGGTGAATATGTACACTGACGGTTCAGGATTGGGATTGTTTATTGTTAAGAAGATTATAGAAGCGCACAAGGGAGGACAAATCAGTGTACAGAGTGAAGAAGGCAAGGGCACGACGTTTATTGTCAGCTTGCCGGCGGTGGCAAATAGGATTAAAACAAAAACGGTTTTAAAATCGAGGATGAAAGGCAAATAATTAAAATTATTTGATATATTTATCCTTATTATGCTATGATGGGGCAAAGTCAATGAGGCAATAATGGTTGCCATTTATTGTTAATAATCCAATATGATCAAAAAAATTCCCAAAGATGAATATTATTTAAAAATTGCTGAGACGGTGGCGATCAAAAGTCGTTGTTTGTCAGTCGCTTTTGGCTGTATTGTCGTCAAAGATGATCAGATTATTTCCACCGGCTATGTCGGGGCGCCTCGAAAGACCATGGATTGTATCGAGTTAGGATATTGCATAAGAAGAAAAAAAATGATTAAGTCCGGAACCGGATATGAGATGTGTCGTTCTGTCCATGCGGAGATGAACGCCATAATCAATGCGGCTAGAGCAGGAACATCCCTTTTGGGTGCTGACATGTTTTTGTTTACCTTTAAAAGAGAAGGTGATAATTTAGTGACGGTCGATTCTTATCCTTGCTTGCTTTGCAAAAAAATGATTATTAATGCCGGCATCAGTCGTTTCGTGGGTAATGATATTAATGGAGATTCAAAAGTATATCAAGTCAGCGATTGGGTTAATGATTGGCAAACATTGGAGGATTTAACCAAAGATAAAGATCGGTATCATACCAATTATTATGAAAGCGATAAAAATCAATAAGAATTTAAAATTATTGGGCAGGTTTAGGGATGAAGATTCGACGGAAAAGTTTGTTTTTGACTCTCCGAGAGGCATTATTGAACTCACTTGGGTAAGAAATAAAAAAGGCATTTCCGTATTTTGTCTGCCCACCCATCATTATTGCAATCTCGGTTGCAAATTTTGCCATTTGACTGAGGAGCATGAGGGCATAGATAAAAAGATGATTCCAATCAAGGCAGAAGATTTAAGTGTGGCCCTAGATTATGTAATGGCTAATTATGTAAAAGATAAAAAAATTCTCTTGTCTTTTATGGGTGTTGGCGAGCCATTTCTAAATTTAGATTTGATATTTAAGATGTTCGATCTTAATAAGCATAAAAAGGGGTTTGTTTTCGGTTATGCTCTGGCCACCATGATGTTATCACCTACAGGATTTAAAAAGATTTATCAAAGAATAAAACAAGACGACATACCGATTAAAATACATTTTTCCTTGCATTCCCCAATAGACAAAATTAGACATTCAATTATTCCAAGTTCACGAGATACAATCAGTCAATGCTTGAAACAATTAAAAAAATATCAAATAATTGTTAAAAATAAAAAAGAAATAACCAACAACTTATCTAAATTTCATAAAACCACAGATCCCGTAGAAATACATTATGCAATCATTAAAGACATAAATGATAGCGAAAAAGATTTAATTAAATTGATAAATATAGGGAAGGAATACGAGATACCATTAAAAATTTTGAAATTTAATCCCACTGAGTCATTAGAAAGAAGCCGTCAAGAGCAAAATTGGATTAAACGATTAAAAGCGGAATATGGAGCTTCGTTTGCATATTATGCCCCTCCAGGACCGAATATAGGAAGTTCTTGTGGTCAATTTACAAAGCATTATTATTTAGGGTCTCATAGTAAGGAGCAATTGAAAGAGTTTAATAAATGGAAACTTCAATATGAGGTTAGGTAGCTGGTTCAAAAATTAAGACTCGATAATATTTGCAGTAATTTAATCTTTTCATGCCGTCAAAGATAAATTTAAAAAAGTTCCAGCCAAAGTGTAGGGTTGGCGCACATGTCTCGTCCGCAGGAGATGTGGCTATGACGCCACTTAGAGCTCAAGAGCTGAGATGCGAGTGTTTCCAATTCTTTTCACGACCGCCACAAGGCGGGCCAGCTAAGCCGATTGATAAGAAGATGGCTGATTTATTTATCTCCAGATGTCAGGATTTGAAAATGGAAGCATACATCCACGCGCCGTATTATATTAATCTTGCTTCGGCCAATAATCGGATATATTATGGATCTATTTCGGTAATTAAGGAGGAGCTTGCGCGAGGAAGCCAGCTTGGTGTAAAGTATCTGATGACGCATCTGGGAAGCGCTAAGGAATTGGGAGATAAAGAGGGAATTAAAAAAACTATCAAAGGTATTGGAGAAATTTTGAAAGGTTACAAAGGAAACTGTGAATTCTTGATTGAAATGGCGGCTGGCTCGGGCAGTATTATGGGCGACACTTTTGAGGAAATTGGTAGTATTGTAAATTCCAAAGAGTTGAAAAAATATAATATCGGAATTTGTTTCGACACATGCCACGGATTTGCTTCGGGCTATGATTTGCGAGACGAGAAAGTAGTGAAAAAGACTTTTTTGCAATTTGATAAAATTTTGGGAATCAAACGATTGAAATTAATCCACGCCAATGATTCTATGACTGAATTGAATTCCAAGAAAGACAGGCATGAGCATATTGGAGAGGGGAAGATTGGTTTGGCAGGATTCAAAGCGATTGTGAAATTAGCTTGTAAGCAGAAAATTAATTTGATTCTCGAGACGCAACATGATGAGAAGTTTGAAAATGATTTGAAAATTTTAAAAAGGTTGAGGAAGTAAATATGCTTATCGCAATAATTTCTGATTCCCACGACAACATCTATAATATAGAGAAGTTCTTGGACTGGGCAGAGAAAAATAAAATTGAAATGATCATTCATTGCGGAGATATTTGCGCTGCTTCAGTAATGAGATTGTTCGGTGAAAGATTCAATGGCCAGATTTATTTCGTTCTAGGTAATGTCGTCAGTGGTTTAGAAACGCTAAAGAAAAAATCGGCTGATTTAAATAACGTTGTAATTTATTATGATGGAGTTGGAGAATTGAAGATTGAAGGACAAAGGATTGGTTTTTGCCATTATCCTGATCAAGCCAATGTAATGGCTAGTTCGGGGGAGTATGATTTGGTATTTTATGGCCACGATCATAAACCCTGGATGAAAACATTAGATAATGGATGCCAGTTGATTAATCCAGGAACCTTGGCTGGCATGTTTAATAAGGCGACGTTTGCGACCTATGATACGGAGAGTAAGAAGATAGAGTTGGTTTTGGTGGAAAACACATGATTAATTTTCAATTTTCAATTTTTATAATTTTAAAATTAGTGAATTGAAAATTGTTTGTAAATTGAAAATCGAAAATTAAAAATTATGAAACAGATTTTAGTTGAAGCTAGGCCGAACTCATCGAAAGTAAGTATTGAGAAAGTGACAGATCAGGTGTACAAGGTGAAGCTTACTGCTCCACCCGTTGATGGCAAGGCCAATATTCAGTTGATAAAAGTTCTCGCAGATTATTTTGAGGTGAGTAAGAGTCAAGTAACAATCAAGGCCGGGAAAACGTCAAAAACCAAGGTGGTGATAATATCTGGATAAGCTGAAGACAATCCTAGTTGAATATAATTAGAAAATAAGCTATAATCCCTTATGCGGCATGGGATTTTTGGTTGTTTTTCTGTAATTTTGCCTAAAATTAGTAAAAATTGTAAATTTTAATCTAATCCAACTTGACAAATAATGGCTCACGTGATAGAATATTATATTGCGTAAAGGGAGGACATTACCATTCATGACTCTGCAGGCACGACAAGCATGGGATTATGACAAGGATTATTTTGGTCCCACAAGACTCGAATTTTACCTTAGAATAATTTCTTGTCTGCAGGGTTATGAGTAGTATTTAGCAATCTGCGAGCCCGTAAAATTTCAAATTTGTCACCTTCCAATTAAATTTGAGAAAACTTTTATTTCTTCCGCCCAAGGCGGATTAATCCGCCTTGGGCGGATCGCTCGGGTGGGCTGCTACGGTCAGGCACGACAAGCATGGGAATTTCTGTCAGCTTCTTTCGGGCCTCGGCTCAAAAATTGCTCCTAGAAATTTTCTTGCCTGGCCATAATAGCCCATCCGGGTCGGCTCGCAGT
Source organism: Candidatus Buchananbacteria bacterium (assembly GCA_903863425.1). Taxonomy (GTDB): domain Bacteria; phylum Patescibacteriota; class Patescibacteriia; order 2-01-FULL-39-33; family 2-01-FULL-39-33; genus CAIPBY01. The sequence continues at coordinate 8,765 of CAIPBY010000036.1, forward strand.
TTAATGAATATTACTGTCTAGCCATCGCTCCGCTAACGCGGAGTTTTTTTGTTAATTAATTTGCTTGACTTATAATTTTTGTGTTATAATTATGTCATATATGGGAGATAATAAACTACAAAAAAATAATTTTTTTCTTAATCAACCGGATCAAAAAGATGCGGTCCAAGATTGGTTTAGTGGGGAAGGGCAGTTGTCTTGCGATGTGTATCAGACCAATGACAGTATTGTGGTCAAATCAACTATCGCCGGCGTTGATCCGAGTAACCTAGACATCTCGGTGAGTAATGATATATTGACCATTCGCGGTTTTCGTGAGATGAGCGAGGAAGTAGCTGAGGCTGATTTTTTCAGTCGGGAATGCTATTGGGGATCATTTAGTCGGTCGATTGTTTTGCCTCAGGAAATTAATTCCAAGAGAGTTAGTGCTGGCATGAAAAATGGCGTCTTAACTATTAAATTGCCCAAGAAATACAAAACGACTTCCATCAAGATAAGGCAGTCTAATGACTAAAATTTCCGATGCTTAATTTTTTGAAAAAATCCGAACCGTTTCATAAATGGTGGCTACTTCTGGCAGGCGTAGTCGCTTTTTTTGTTGTGGTTGCGATTGTGGCAGTTGCCTGCATATTTTTCCAGGTGTCCTACAAATATGTTTTTTATCCTGGTACGCGCCTGGGAAATATTCCTATTCAAGGTTTGACTAGAGAGCAGGCTCTCGCCAAGCTTGATCCCATAACTGACAAGATTGAGAAGAATGGCATGAAAGTTATTTATCAGGGTGATGGCAGTCTGAATTTGGATTTTACCGGCGCCGTATCGGCTGAGGCTAATCCTGATTTGGCGCGTAGTATTCTGACTTTTGATAATCATCAGGCCGTATATGATGCTTTTGTCCTCGGCCATAGCAATAATTTTTGGCAGAATATGTCGGCCGGATGGCAAATATTTGTATCCGGTAAGAATTTTCAGCCATCATTTTATTTGGACGATAATGCATTGAAACAAATGCTTTTTGATAATTTTTCTGCTAAGGAAATTAAACAGCAGAATGCCAAACCGACTATTGTTTGGCAGGGGAATGATCATACCGTAGCCATAGGTGATGAGAAAAGCGGACAGACTTTTAATTATGACAAGGCGATTAGTGATATCAAATTAAACTTAAGCCAATTCAAAAATGATCCTATTATTCTTGAAAGTAAAGTCGCGGAACCGGAAATTACAAGAGTAGAGATTGAGGGGTTAGTGCCGAAAATTGACTATGTCTTAGCTTCATCTTTACCAAAGTTTGCTTACAACAGTTCGACTTGGTCCATGGATAAGAAGAAATTATCTGCCATGCTGGAATTCAAGAAAGACAATGGAGAAGTTGTGTTGGGCATGAATCATGATTTGTTTATGGCTTGGTTTAATACTGTTATTGCTTCCAAGATAGATGTGGAAGCCAAGAATGCGCTTATTGAAATGAAAGATGGGCAATTGCAGAAGATTTCTACTAATTCTGACGGACTCAAAGCTGACGGAGAAAAGGCTTACGTTGATGCCAATAATGGCTTATCGACAAATCAGTGGCCGGTTCAAATTGCAGTCAACAAAGTTGCGCCTGAGGTGGCCGTGGGAGATATAAATGATTTGGGGATCAAGGAAATAATCGGCACGGGTGAATCAAATTTTGCGGGGAGTCCTTCGAATCGAAGACACAATATCGCCAACGGCGCTAGTAAAGTGCATGGCATACTAATTAAGCCGGGCGAGGAATTTTCTTTGATTAAGGCTTTGGGAGATGTAGATGGCTCTACGGGATATTTGCAAGAGTTAGTAATTAAGGGAAATAAGACCATGCCAGAATATGGCGGAGGCTTGTGTCAAATCGGTACGACTGTTTTTCGCGCTGCCATGGGTTCAGGTTTGCCTATTACCGAAAGGCGCAATCATTCTTACAATGTGACTTATTATCTGGAAAATGGTTTGCCCGGAGTTGATGCTACTATTTATATTCCGCATCCGGATGTAAGATTTATAAATGATACTGGACACTATGTCTTGATTCAAGCCAAGATTGTCAAAGACAAATTGACTTTTGAATTTTGGGGAACAAAGGATGGCCGTACCTCCAGTAGGACTACGCCCAAAGCTTGGGATTGGGTTTCTCCGCCTCCGATGAAGATAGTGCCAACCACTGATTTGAAGCCAGGACAGAAAAAATGCACCGAGAGCGCGCATAAAGGCGTGAAGGCGTCGTTTGATTATCTTATTACTTATGCGGATGGGACGGTGAAGAAACAGAATTTCTATTCGGTGTACAAGCCGTGGCAGGCCGTGTGCTTGGTGGGCGCGACTAGTACTCCGGTAGTATCTAGTACGACGAGTGATATTGTTGGTACGCCGGATAATCCGGTTTCTACGACCGCGACCAGCACGCCTTGACTTTTTTGATTTAATTCTTTATAATTAGGGCAGATTTGTGGTATTTACCACTTTTTTAATTGATAGTAGTTGTCTCATTTTTGAAAATATAGTTAACAATTTGGTCTCATCGTCTAACGGTTAGGACGCCAGGTTTTTCACCCGGAGGGTGACCAGCCTCTGGCTGGCATCCTGACGAAATATATTGTAAATTAGATATGTGGTTCGTATATTTATTAAAAAGCAAGAAAGATGGAACATATTATATAGGTTATACGGAAAATTTAAAGCAAAGATTAATAGATCATAATCAAGGCAAGACAAAATCAATTAAGCATAAAGTTCCTCTAATGTTGGTTTATTTTGAGGGGTATGGTAATAAAACCGTTGCTAGGACTAGAGAAATTGAATTAAAAAATAATAGTTATAAGAAAAAAGAGATAATTGATAGGATTAAAAATATAGAGCAGTAATTTGGCCCTATCGTCTAACGGTTAGGACACCAGGTTTTCATCCTGGTAATCGGGGTCCAACTCCCCGTGGGGCTACAAGTTTGGATTAGAAGCACTCGAAAGGGTGTTTTTAATTTTGATTAAGTAATCAAATTAAAACGAGCCCTTGATATTATCTCTGGGCTCAAATGTCGATGGCCGGATAGGTTTTGATTTCCGTGCCTTCCCGTAGGTATACTTGGCTTGCCTCATCACTTAACTGTACCCATCTAGGCACAAATAGGATCATCTTGCCCGAAAGGTACATATAAGCAACGAACACCCTGGAACGGAGTAGTATATCTGTTTCTCTCTTAACCCAGGCACTTGTCAAAGCGCCTTCCCTCGCTTCCCATATTTGGAGTCGAGGAGTAGCTGACCCTGTCCTGTGCCAATCAAGGATTAAACCACTCTTAGTTGGCTTAAACGACTCATCGCCGAATCCTTCCCTCCATTCGCAGTTGTATGTCCGACATACTATGTTATGGTTTGGATATAGCGTGCATCTGTGGTTGATGTTATCACAGTGTTCACACCAGACACCAGCTGGTTTGATTAACTTTTTGCCAGCACGACTCATCTCCCAGATGTGGTGTGTCAAACAGCACAAAGTGCAATCTCCGCATTCTCTCATAGTTTCTTTCCTCCAATGAACTTTTAGTATACTATTATAGTATAATAATTAAGTCAATAAAGCTATGTGGTCCAAACAACAAATTATTTACCATCAGAAAGCAGCAAAACTGCTCATCAAGATCAAAGATCTGACTTTGAAATATATTCAGAAAAATAAAAATATCTCTGAACATGGCGTTCAGCAATTCATCCTCAAGCAATTCGACAAATACAATCTGATTATGGATAATTATAAGCCAATTGTGGCCTTTGGCGAAAACACGGCTTTCATGCATTATTTTCCCAAGAAAAAATCCAAAGTACTCCAGCCGGAGAATTTGATTCTGCTCGACATTTGGGCAAGATTAAAAATTAGAAATGCGCCATTTGCTGATATTACTTGGATGGCATATTATGGCGAATATGTTCCAACAAAAATTCAAAGAGTATTTAAGATAGTGATAAGAGCCAAAGAAAAATCCTTGAGCTATGTTGGGAAGCAATTATTAGAAGGTGTTATGCCGACAGGAAGAGAAATAGATATGGTAATGGAGAAAGTAGTCACTGATTCCGGTTTTTTCCAGAATATTTTGCATCGCACGGGGCACTCTCTGGGAGTTACCAATGATCATGGCAGAGAGCCGGGAATATCCATAAAGAATAAACAGAGGATTCATAAGAATTTGGGCTATACTATAGAGCCGGGGATATATTTGCCAGGTGATTTCGGTGTGAGAAGCGAGATTGATTTTTATGTTTCATCTGATGATAAATTGATTGTGACTACTGATTCGCAGAAAGAGATTACAATAATTTAATTTTTTTGTAATAAAATATGGCCCTGGAGCAAAGCACGCGTGTTGCGCTTTATTCCGGGCCAAAACTCCGGATTGGGTTTCGCCGTTGCTATCGGTGAGCAAGACCTCCTTCATCTGTGATTTGCAACAAGACAGTACCAGGCTGGACGAGACTTATCCATATCTCATCCTCGTCCCCAATTTCATGGTTCATGTACAGGTCGTCTCTGAGCCAATGGATGACGCAAAAGGCATGCTTAGCACTGTGTTCTCCCTTTAGGATTTTGTCGCACCAGTCCTGCACGCTGTTGCTATTTGCTTCTTCCAGCCATGATTCCCATTCCTCCCGAGGTATGAGCTTATAGAGCTTCCGAGGGATGAAGTGGCAGTGATTGTCGTCATAGTTTTCAACTGCTGTTCTGATGTCGCTCAGGACTTCCAAGTCCTTCCTGATTTTTCCTGCCCGGATGTCTTCGATTATGTCTCTGGCGGCTTCTGTCATCCAGGAAAACCACTTTTCCTTAGTGAGGAATCCGTTTTCCTCGCTAAAGATCTGTCCGAGTCCCGCCTTTGAGACCAGGATTTGCGCTTCCCGCAAAGTGCGTAGAGTTCGAGCCTTTCTGTTTGAACATAGCTTGTCTATGACAGGCATAACTGTCTGTCTCCGCTCGACTCGTCTGGCCTCTATCAAGGCGTGCAGGTCATCACACTCTTGTTGAGTCTGCTCGAATTTCGATATTCGAGCGACTTTTTCTGCATCACTTAGAGGTTTGTCGTCAGTCTCTGTTGCTTTGTCCGTCGATGCCTCTGGGGCGGTTACGGTCCTAGGCTCGGCCTTGTCCGAATAGGAGCTACCATAGCAGGAACACGATGGTGGCTTGGGTATTGGGGCAGGTAGTGGCGCACTCAACTGCCGAACTTCTGCTCTCACTTCTTGTTTGTCATGCTGAATCATACCCAACATGAAAGCCAGAATTCCAATAACAATAGCGCTGATGGTTAAGGTACAATTTGTCTTCATGTTGCGTCTCCTCTTCTTCACTAGTTGATGGTCATTTTTCTGATTACGAATTACCCCTGTAGTATATTAGATATTTTGTAATTTTTCAAATAAAAATCCGCCAATCCATTGCTCATAACAATGAATTGGCGGTTGGCGCGATACGTAGGAGAAGCTTAATCGTAGTAGTCCTCTCCGTAATGTTCTTCACATCTGGATTCGACTTCCTTAGCAAAGTGGTGGGTAACTTTCTCGTAACACCCATTTTCTTCGCCGACCCACTCCTCTCCGGTGACTATGAGTGGTTCGCCACAGTGAGGACAATCCTTGGCTCGGGGGGAAACCGATCCTTCGCAATTCGGACACGCGTAGTTACTCATGGATGTTCTCCTTTTGTGATCTCGCATCTATTCACAGACATAGGCCACCAGGGTATTGGGTTGTTTCATCATGTCCTCAGGACAATCGAATCGTAGTTCCCATTTGGGGTCGTCCTGATAGCCGTTACCCCCTTTATGAAAATGGATAACCGCTATATGCCTGCTGCCATTGTACTCAAACATCGTGCCCAAGAAACAAAGATCAAATTCTTGCAGTTCTGTGGGAACTCCCTGTAGCATGAGCTTCTCGGCGTGGTGTAGGTTTGCTATTTTTCCCATTTCATCGGCTAGTAGGACGAGGATTTTGCCGACATCTTCTTCTTCGAATCCTATGCCGTCATATACCAAATAGTGCCTGCCTTTCCACATCCGAGGGAATATCGGAGTCTCCTCTCGTTTCACTTTCTGGTCATCAAGAACGACCTTTTCGAATCGAAGCGTCTGTCCGTTTACTGGCGTTGACTCGTCGTGCACCAGAAGCTTCCAGCCCTCTTTCCTCTTGTCGTTTTGGAATATTGGCTGTTGGCCTAGAACTATCACCAATGGCTTGGTTTCAACTGCTTGCTGAGTATCCATGATATTTCTCCTCGATAACTCCAACTCACTCGTTGGAATCGTTGTAAAGGACGATAGTAAGTTCTCCTCTTGCTTACGGAAGTAATATACCATCCTCACAAATATTGTCTGGAAAAATGTAGCAATTATTTTAATTAATCAAAAACTTGACTAATTTTGCAAAAGATATATAATATAAATGTTGTCGAAAAATATGTACGATTCTGTTCTCAAACAAGCCGGGTTAGAAGAAAAACAGGCCAAAGTGTATTTGGCTTGCTTGGAATTGGGGTCTGCCAAAGCGCCAGAAATCGCAAAAACAGCCGAAATCAAGCGTACTACCGCCTATGGAATTCTGGATGAGTTGGCTGGTTTGGGCCTGGTTAATTATTCAGAGAAAAACAAGCAGAGACTGTATCGGGCCAATAGCCCGGAAGTTTTGGCGGATATTATGGATAGAAACCGATCGGCTCTGGCCAAGTCTTTGCCCGGTCTGGAAGATCTTTTTGCCACTCATCATTTGCGCCCCAAGATACAATTTTTTGAAGGAGTGTCTGGGGTCAAACAAATTTATGAAGATGTTTTGAAATGCCGGACCAAGAAAATACGCCAGATTGTAAATGAAAGAGCCAATACGGATTTGGTTGGGGAGGAATTCATACTTAATTACATTCGTCGCCGGGTGGCTAGTGGCATTACCACTTATGACTTGCATCCTAAGTCGGGAGGCATTCAGACTGAGATGAGAGGCCGGGAAGATCCTAAGCTCAAGCGGTATGTGCGCTATCTGCCGCCTGATGCTTTCTATGCGGCTATGATTATGATTTATGATAATAAAGTGGCCATGGCTTCAAGCAAGAAAGAAAACTTTGGATTCATTATTGAGAGCAAAGAATTTACCAATACTCTCGCAACTTATTTTGATTTCATGTGGAAGCTGGGATCTCATGAACCGGAGAGGTAAATATCAATAAAAACATCCGCCTTGGGCGGATGTTTTTTAAATTCTATAATTTCCAATCGTCAAAATTCAAACGGTGAAACTATTTTTTTACCAAATTTATTTTCAGTCTCTTCTAATCTCTGTCTTTGCTGATTCAGTTGATTGAAAAATTCTTCTGGTATATCATCTTCTGCTTTGAAAACTGCCTCAACTCGATCTAATTTCCCCATGAGCTTTTCAATTCTAATGGAAAATTGTTTCTCATATTCTTCTTTGCTGTAATCTTTGGCAAAAACTTGCTGGAATAAATTTTTCAGATCTTCATATTTTGGAATGCCTCCAACGGGGGTCTCTATCATCTCGTATTCATTATGCACCCTGCCTTCCATCCACAATACCCAGACTTTTTTGTGAAGTTTGTCATTAAGAAATTTACCTTCTTCTTTGAGAAAATAATTAGTAGAAAATATTAATGGTTTTTTTTCTACATCTTGACCGAATTTTAAATGATTTTTAATATAAGCGCTCAGTGGCACGGTTAGAAATTCAATATTGGACATGGGATTGTGCTTCATTACGCCTTCTTTTTCGGTTGTGCCGGCAACAGTCTCTGATTCAATGATGGCGCCCATGAAAACTCCATGCGCCCAACTTAGGGTTTGTAACACTGGAACAGAAGTATTCGAATCTCTGCCACCGTAGATAAATCCGCTGACAGGAACGCCGTCAGGAGAATCCGCCTTAGCATCAACATTTTTTAGATCATTAATTTTGATAGTATATCTGGCGTTGCTGTGAGCAGGTGATATTTCTTTTCCATTTTTGTCTTGCTTGGTTTTTTGCCATTCTCCTGAATAATTTACTCCACTGTCAGGAAGTTCTTGCCCCATGTTTAGCCAATAGGGGACTTCGTCTTTAACTAAAACATTAGAAAAAATAAGCTCTCTGGGTGTGGTGAGCACATCATAGATAACCGGATCGTCTTCCGGATTAATGTCCTTAATTATTCCAAATATGCCTTGTTCGACATTGACCGCATAAGCCAGGCCATCTTCGCCAGGTCGGATGTAGGCGATATCGTCGCCAACAATGCTTTGTCCCGAGATCATAGCCGTGGAAGTCTTGCCACAGGCCGTGGGGAAGGCTCCAGTGAAATAAGTCACTCGATTTTTACCTTCAGGGTGGATACCCATAATAAACATGTGCTCACAGAGCCAGTCCTCATGATTAGCCTTACTAATAGCTAATCTCAGGGCCAGTTTTTTTAAGCCCACACTATTGCCGGCGTATTGATTATTGACCGTAAATACTCTTTCGTCCTCAAGATCCATAAATATTCTTCTTTTGTCGACATCAATGCTGACGCCGTTTTCTACTTCTCCAGCAGAGTGAATAAAATGGAAAAAAGAATTCGAACCGTTTAATTTCTGGAACTGGGAATATCCTTGGCGGTACAGTAAATCTTCGCTATGAAGCACATAGGCGGAGTCAGTCAATTGCAAAGCGGGAATGGAAAATTTGGAATTAATTGGTCCGAGGCAGTAAAATTTCACGTACATGGTTTTGCCCTTCATAATACCATCAAGAATTCTTGTTATTTCTTTGATGCCCTCATCTTTGTCCATGGTTTTTATGGCTTTGCTGAGTTTGATGCCATCTGGTATGAGTACTCGAGTATTTTCCAGGTCACGGCCCTGATCGTAATATCCATCGAAATGGATAGTGTGCCCCGCCATCTTGAGTGGTGATTCTTCGCCGTTTTTTATCGCTTGATCCCTAATCAGTTGAAGAGACTCCTCGCTGTCGTCAAGTACAATAATTTTTTCTGGTTGGCAAAGAGTGGCATATTTTTCAATGATAGCTTCAACATGCTCATTTTTAATGGAGTCTAATATTTTTTGGCCTTTCTCGTCCATCAAGGAGGCAGAATTTTTCATAATTTATTTTGTATTGATTAATTCTTCGCAGGCTGAATATATGTTTTCAAATAATTGCGGAATATTGTCTTTGCTTGTCGATGAATAGGCGACCCGCAACAGATTGCCGACGGTAATTATGCCGGTATCATATTTTGATAATAATAGCTGTCTGATTTTTTCAGCATCTAATCCCTTTTTTAATCCCACGCACAAGAAATAGCCGGAATTATATGGCAAAGGATAAAAATATTTTTGGAATTTTTTATTTACCAAGACTTCTTTCACTTTTTCATATCTAGATTTCAAAAGGTCATATTTTTCTCCCTTTTCTTGGGTGTAAGTTTCTGAGCTGTAGGCCTTTAGCAGAAGGAGTTGGGATAAATTAGATGAACACGATATGTCTCCTCTGATGGCGCCAGCAGTTTTGGCTTCAAGCGCGCTATATAATTCTTTATTTCCATTTTTAATGCCATAAGTGATGAATCCAATCCTAAATCCCCAGACATAATCTTCCTTGGTAGGCCCGTCTACCTTAACGGCCAAGACATTTTCGTGCAAGTCGCAGAGCCAGGTGAAGATGGATTGCTTCTCAATTTCATCTTCATAGACTAGTCCGAAATAGGCATCGTCTACTATTACCAATATTTTGTTGCCTAGGTCGGCAGATTTTTTTATAATTTTTACAATTTCTTGCATTTCAGTTGTACTTGGTGTGTATCCGGCTGGATTATTGGGAAAATTAAGTAATAATATTTTTTTGCCTGCACCTTTGGACAATTTTGATTTGAGTGAGGCAATATCAAATTTATTGTTTTTGAATAATTTGAAAAATACTGACTTGGCGCCATAGCCGTTGCCAAAAATTAATTCATAATTTTCCCAGAAAAGATCGGGAATAATAATTTTGTCATTACTATCTGCAAACATATAGGCCACCATGTTCAGACCATGTGTAAGTGCGCTAGTAACTATGGGCAAGCTGATTTCTTTGCCTTGAAGATCAGGATTTTTATCATAAATCATTTGTCGCCATTTTTCTCTAATATCCGGCCTGCCGTGGCTTGGAGCGTAATTAAAAGCTCCCGAAGAAATATTTATTTGATTTTCCAGGGATTTGAGACGCATAGCCGTGCCATCGTCTTCGAGCGCGATTCCAATAGTGGCGTTTATTTTTTTATCTTTGGCATCCGCGCTTTGAGCCGGGACGCCTTTTTTGGGAAAATAAATAGCCGAGCCCTTTTTTGATAGAAGATGATAGACGGTTGGCGACTCGGACTTGATAATGTTGTTTAATTGTTCGGCTTCTGTATTTAACGGCATTAATTTCAGTGGTTAATTTCTTAATGATTCCTTGTCAGATTATACAGGATTTAGAGGATTTTTTCAACTCTTTTGCTTTTATTTTTTTTCTGTTATAATGTTTGATATAATAAGAGACAATAAAATAAATAATAATAAAACGTATGGATGAAAATTCAAAAAAGAATTTTTTCAAAGACAAAAATTTCTGGGTAGGACTTATTGTCGGCGTGGTGGTAATCGCCGTAGTTCTGCTCGTTGCCTTCTCGGTTCAGGCCATGATGAGTGGTGGCTTGTCTGTTGAGAAAGCCAAAACCACAGTCACTAAGTATGTAAATACTGAATTGCTTGGTGGCCAAGCTACAGCCACTCTTGACCAGATAACTGATTGGAGTAAGGATATTTATAAGTTGAAATTTACCATCAATGGTAGGTCGATTGATTCTTACATGACCAAGAATGGCAAGTTGTTTTTTCCAGAAGCTTATGAGATGGCTAGCACCACGGCCAGCAGTACGGCTACAGCTGCTACAGCAAATACAGCTCAGCAAGCAGCTCCGGCCAATGTTCCTAAAAATGATAAACCAAAGGTAGAAGCGTTTGTCATGAGCTATTGTCCTTATGGCACTCAAATTGAGAAAGGACTTATCCCTGTGGCTCAAGCTTTGGGCAATAAAATTGATTTCAGTTTGAAGTTTGTTTCTTACACTATGCATGGAGACAAAGAAAATCAAGAGAATTTACGTCAGTATTGCATTGAGAAAGAACAGAATGGCAAATACTTTTCTTATCTGACTTGTTTCTTGAAAGCGTCTGATTCTCCTGGCTGTTTGCAATCAACCGGAATTGATCAGAAAAAATTAGATGCTTGCACAACCGCGACTGCTAAACAGTTTGATGTTACTGGAACTAATTTTGCAGTGCAAAAAGCGGATAATGATAAATATGGCGTGCAAGGTTCCCCAACTTTGGTTATCAATGGCGCTCAGGCCGAATCAGCCAGAGATAGCGCCAGCTTGCTCAAGACGATTTGTGGTGCCTTTAATAAACAACCGGATATCTGCACAACTGCTAAGTTATCTAGTGCTAGTCCTTCCGCCGGTTTCGGCGAAGGAACTGCACCAGCTTCAAGTGGAGCAGCGGCTGCAGGATGCGCCACCAACTAGTTTCTGTATTTCAAATAGTCAAAATAAAAAAACGTCCCGATGCAATATTGGGACGTTTTTTATTAGACAGTTGATACTTTAGGTAAAATGTTGTATATTTCAACAATGTCAGAATGCTTAGATGAAGAATTAGTTCATAAATATTTATTAGGGGATGAAAAATCCTTGGAAATTTTAATTCAGAGATATCTGAAGCCGATATATAATTTTGTTTATAGATATGCCGGAGGCATGGCTAATGCTGAAGATTTAACTCAAGAAGTTTTTGTTAAAGTTTGGAAAAATATCAAGAAGTTTGATCGAAAAAGAAGTTTTAAAACTTGGATTTTTCGTATCGCTAGAAATACTTCATACGATTATTTGAGAAAGAAAAAAAATATTCCCTTGTCATATTTTGAAGACTTAGAAGGAAATAATATTTTAATTGATTCTTTAGAAGATCCGGCGCCTTTGCCTTCTGAATTATTTGATCAAAGTAATATCGCTCAAAAAATTAATACGGCTTTGGATAAGCTGTCTTTGAATTATCGCCTAGTTATCTCGCTCCGCCATAATGATCATTTTAAATTTAGAGAAATAGCAGAATCCCTTAATGAGTCAATTGATACGGTGAAAAGTAGATACAGGAGAGGGCTTATTGAATTAAGAAAATTTTTAGAATAATAATTTATCCAGCACTAAATTTAAGGTGGCAATGTAAATTATAATTTTTTAGTATTCTATTAAGATAAGGTAGAAATTAGTGCTGGATTTATCTAATTTAAGATAAAAAAGTATTTAATTTAAATAAATTGCACCAAAATTAGCTTTTTTATCGTATATATTATTATATGGTCAAAGACTATGAACAACTTTTCAACCAGATTGAGGCTCTAGAGCCACCACAGGCCCTTTTGGGCAAGATTATGTTGCGCCTTGAGCAGGAGAAAAAGCTGGTGATTATTAAGCGCAGGGTGGCTTTTTTTTCTGCGGGTTTGATATTTTCCGTGCTCGCCTTAATTCCGGCCTTTAAGATGGTTTGGGATGGAGTTGCTTCTTCCGGATTTACTCAATTTCTATCATTATTATTTACTGATTCAGGAGTGGTGATGGCATATTGGCAGAGTTTTGGGCTGACTCTTTTGGAGTCATTGCCAGTGTTCAGTATTATAATATTTTTAGTAATTATTTTTACTTTACTTGAGTCAGTAAGATTTTTATCAAAAAATATTAAAATTATTCACAACCTAAAGCTAATTTAAAATATATGGATTCGAATAAATTATTTCAATCAAAATCTTTTATGGCGGTTATCTGGATAGTGGCCGTCATAGCTCTTTTTCTGCTAGTTTTTTTGGCTGGCATGTATGTAGGATTTAAGAAGGCTGGGTTTTCTTACCAGTGGGGAGAAAATTACCACCGTAATTTTGCCGGTCCTAAGCAGGGTTTTGGTGATGAATTTGGTGGGAAGGATCTCATAGATGCTCATGGCACTTTTGGGCAGATTTTGAAAATAGATAATTCCGCTTTGATAGTAAAGGGTATAAATAACGTAGAAAAGATAATTTTGGTGAATAATAAGACTATTATTAATAGATTTAGAGATAATATTAAATTATCTGATCTTAAGGTGGATGAAAAAATTGTAACCATAGGCGATCCCGATAATTCAGGACAGATAGTGGCTAAGTTGATAAGAGTTTTGCCTGATCAACCGCCACTTCCTCCGAATGTAGGTAATAATCCTCTGCCAGGTGGAATTCCGGGAGTTGTTCCTACAATTAATACAACAACTACTCAGAAATAATTATTAAAATAGAATATGTTAAAAAAAATTATAAAATTCTTGGGTCGGCATAAAATTATAACAACGATTCTTGTAATAGTTATTATTGTTGCTGGTTATTTCGGATATAAATCATTGAACGGCGCAACAGGTGAAACTAGATATGTGTTAGCGGCAGTCGAAAAGGGAACTATTTCGCAAATTGTTTCTGGTACGGGACAGGTGTCTGCTTCTGATCAGTTGGATATTAAGCCGAGTGTTTCTGGTAATATTACTAAATCTTATGTAGTCGATGGTCAAGCCGTAAAATCTGGTGATTTGCTTTTTCAAATTGACAGTCAGGATGCGCAAAAGGCGGTTAAGGATGCTTCGGCTAGCTTGGAAAATGCCAAAATTAGTTTGGCTAAGTTGGAGCAGGGATCAACAGCTCAAGATATCGCCAATTCACAACTGCAAGTCGATAGCGCTCAAAATAGTTTAGTTGATGCCCAAAATAATTTGGAAATAGTTAATAATAAAGCTAATTTAGATTTAAGTAATGCCTATGATGATGCTAGAACTCTTTTGCAAGATACATATGGGGATATTAATGATATTCTTAATCGGCAGGTAAGTGGTATGTTTACTGACTATGGAAATAGTTTGGTTTATTTGACGGCCGATTCCCAGGCGCAAATTGATGCCTTGTCAGGAAGAAGCCGGGCTTTTGATGCTCTGGAAAAATTAAAGAATATAGCAGATAATTTGCCAACTGATAATTCTGGGGTGGACGAAGCTTTGGTTAAAGCGGAGAATTATCTGGTAATCATACAGGATTTCGCCAGCAGTTTGACAGATAGTCTTAATTCAGCGATTACTTCGAGCGACATGACTCAATCAACTATCAATGGATATAAAAGTACGGCTAGTTCAGCGAGAAGTAGTGCGGGGTCTGCTAAAAGCGCTATAAATACTAAGAGGCAGGCAATAGTTAATCAAGTGACAACAAATAATAGTAATATTTTGACTGCCAAAAATAAAATTATTAGCTCTCAAAATTCTCTCGCGCAAGCCCAGAACAATCTAACAATTAAAAAGGCGGGTGCTGATCAGCTTGACTTGAGAACTAAACAGATTTCTGTAAGCCAAGCAGCCACTTCTCTAGCTAATGCACAATCAAAATTATCTGATTATACAATTAAGGCCACTTTTGATGGAATCGTAACCGGTATAGTTTCTGTTTCTGGATATACAGCTTCAGCCAATACAGTTCTAGCTACTGTAATTACCAAACAACAAATAGCTAATATTTCTCTTAACGAAGTTGACGCTACCAATGTCAAGGTGGGACAGAAAGCGACTTTAACTTTTGATGCGGTTAGTGATTTAAGTATCACTGGTAATGTAGTGCAAATGGATGCTATTGGTACAGTCAGCCAGGGAGTGGTCAGCTATGGCGCAAAAATAGCTTTAGATACGCAAGATGACAGGATTAAGCCGGGAATGAGCGCTTCCGCTAATATTATTTTAAATGCTAAGGCCGATATTGTGCTTGTGCCGAGTTCAGCTATTAAGACTTCAGGTAGTTCAAGCTATGTTGAGGTATTGAAGGGAGTAACTTCTTCTATGCCGATAGCTAGCGATGGAAGCGTGTCCGCTAACGCGGGAAATCTTACTCAAGCAACTATTGAGACAGGGATCTCTGATGATACTTATACTGAAGTTATAAGCGGACTTAATGTTGGTGATTTGGTAGTGACCAAAATTGTTATTTCTACTGCAAGTACGGCGACTAGTCAGACCAAGAGTTTGATGCAATTATTCGGTGGTGGCGGTAGAACGAGTGGCAGTTCCAGCGGAATAAAGAGTAGTTCCGGTACTACCAATAAAAGCAGTAGCGGATCTAGTTCTGGCGGAGATTTTAGCGGACCACCCCCAGGCATGTAATTCATCTTAATTTCATGATTGAAATAAAAAATATAACCAAAATTTACAATACCGGATCGGTGGAATTTTTTGCCCTTAACGGAGTGAGTTTTAAAATTAATGATGGCGAGTATTTGGCTATTATGGGACCATCAGGATCTGGTAAATCCACGCTTATGCATATTCTGGGCGCTTTAGATACGCCTAGTGGAGGTACATATTTTCTCGATGGCAAGGATGTTTCAACTTTAAGTGATGATGAGCTGGCAGACATAAGACGTGAAAAAATTGGATTTGTCTTTCAGGCCTTTAATCTTTTGCCTCGAGCAACCGTACTTCGCAATGTCATGTTGCCTCTGGTATACGAAGGAATAGACAGGGAGGAAAGGGAAAAAAGAGCCAGAGAGGCGCTTATAGCATCTGGCTTGGATGAAGAGCATTTTGTTCATCTTTCTAACCAGTTGTCCGGAGGACAAATTCAACGCGTGGCCATTGCTAGAGCCTTGGTAAATAATCCTTCATTAATTTTAGCTGATGAGCCGACAGGAAATCTAGACACAAAGACCGGAGAAATAGTGTTGGCCACATTTCAAAGACTAAATAGGGAACAGGGGAAGACTATAATCCTTATTACTCATGAACCGGACGTAGCCCAGCATGCAGATCGAGTTATTGTAATCCGCGATGGCAAGATTGTAAGCGACGAAAAGAATATTAAGAAGAGGATGCTCGAAAAATAATTTTGCAACTATGAAATTATTTGATTTTTTAGAAGAAACATATTTGGCTTTGTCAGCCAATAAAGCCAGGTCAGGATTGACCGTGCTGGGTATTGTTATTGGCATTAGTTCGGTTATTGCTATGCTTGCCATAGGAACCGGGGCTCAGAATTCAATCAAATCTAGTATTCAATCTATAGGATCTAATCTAATTATGGTGACTCCAGGAACACAAAGAGGTCCAGGAGTGACGGTTTCTGCTGGCAGGGGATCGGCTAAGACATTGACTCTTGATGATGCTAATGCCTTGAAAATCATTGCTTCAGTCAAGGCGGTAGCGTCGGAAGTCAGTGGCAGATATCAGTTGGCGGCGAAAGGACAGAATACTAATACTCAAGTTGTGGGAACGGTTCCTATTTATACTGAAGTGAAAAATATCCAGGTTGATTCTGGTAATTTTATCACAGATCCTAATGTTAATGGCGCTTCCAAGGTAGCCGTATTGGGGCCTGCCGTCGCTGAGGATATCTTCGGCACCGGAGTTAACCCGGTCGGACAGACTATCCGCATAAACAAAATAGATTTCAAGATTATCGGGATTACCAAAGCTAAGGGCGGATCAGGGATGAGCAATTCCGATGACATGGTTTACGTGCCAATCAGTACGGCTCAAAGACTTCTTTCTGGCAATAAATATGTAACTACCATTAATGTGGAAGCGGAAAATTCCGATGCCATGACTACGGTTCAGGCAGATATTACCGCTTTGCTTCTCTCCAGGCATCATATAACCGATTCTACTAAGGCGGATTTCAGTACCATGAATCAAGCCGACATAATTTCTACCATGTCCAGTGTTACTGGCACCTTTACTATGCTACTTGGCGCGGTGGCCGGCATTTCTTTGATAGTAGGTGGCATTGGAATTATGAATATGATGCTTACCACCGTAACGGAAAGAACTAGGGAAATTGGTTTGCGCAAGGCCATTGGCGCCAAAGGCAAGGATATTAGTATTCAGTTTTTAATTGAGGCCATCGCCTTGACTTTTATTGGCGGTTTTATTGGTATTATTCTTGGCTGGGCGATAGCGGCTGGTATGACTTATTTTAATGTGATGCAGGCCCAAGTGTCTTGGTCCTCAGTGTTATTGGCTTTTGGAGTTTCGGCAGTCATTGGAATCGTGTTTGGTTATTATCCGGCACGGAGAGCGGCCAAGCTTAATCCGATTGAAGCTTTGAGATTCGAATAAAAATTAATCAATTATTAACAAACAAAAATTATGAAAAAAGCATTAGTACCGATTTTAGTCGTTTTAATTGTCGTTGTCGGGGCGGGAGCGTTCTATGGAGGTATGATTTATGGCAAGAGCCAGAGCAAATCAGCTATCGGGCAACGTTTTGGGCAAATGGGCGGGCCAGGCGGAACAGCCACAGGAATAAATCGCAAGGCAGGTGGTCAGAATGTGGGTTTTGTCAATGGTGAAATTTTGTCCAATGACGGCAAGACCATGACCGTAAAAATTAATACCGGAGGATCCAAGATTGTATTTTTATCTGACGCTACGGAAATTGGAAAAATGGCTAGTGGTACGCAGAGTGATTTAACTGCAGGGCAGAATGTCATGGTGACCGGCAAGACCAATACTGATGGCAGTGTGACGGCTTCTACGGTACAAATAAGGCCTAATGTGCCGGTTGGAGCAGGCGGACCTGGAGGCAATGGACAAACTCAGGCTCAGCCAGTGCCGACTCCAGGTCAATAATATATTTATATTTAATACCGTTCCATTTTGGGGCGGTATTTTGTTTGAGTATTTCAATACTCCTTATGGTCGCATCTGAATTCCTTCCTTTGTATATGAGGAAGGAAGTGGACGAGATCATGGCTTTTTTAAGGAATATAAGGGGTATTATTGGATACCTCAAATTTGAGTAGGTATATTGAAATCATAATTGTATATTTGTTTTTACATAGGTAAAGTGTTAAAATTAAGTTAAATAAATTCATCAATAAATTATAAATATGAAAAGATATTTATTTATTTTCTCTTTATTGGGTTTGATTGTTATTTTGTCAGGGTGCTTAAATAATCAGGCATCTGAGCAGTTAAAAAGTCAAAATTATGCTACCAGTCAACAGCCTGTGAATTGTGGAACAGTTACTGGTATTTACAATGATTCAAAGCATGATTTTGCCAATTCGGATGAAAATAAAGGAGGATTTACTTGCTTGGCAGAAAAATTTATGAATAATTGTCAACCCATTAAGCTGTCTGTTAGAAATGTTTATACCAAGAATTTTGCGATTGTGGATAAGGAAATTGAGTTATTTACAAGTGATTTTGATGTCGTTAATATTACGGGAAATGAAAAGGAGGGATGCTTGGTAACAGTATCTGATATTAAAACAAAATTAGAATATTCTTGCAGGTTTGCCCCAGATTCTTTTATCCAGCAACAGAAGCAGTTTTATAAAGATATTAAGACTAACTATGGATGCCTTTTAGTTAGTGAAATTATATCAGCAGCTGAACAGACAGGTAGCGGTGAGGCAAATTTATGCTCTGGACCATATATTGATCAAGTAAGGAGAGAAGTTCAAGCTCACAAATAGTAAATTTAGATCTGATCAATAATGAATTTATGCCAAATAAATATGAATAATAAAAAAAGCAAGCCGACTTGGCTTTTAGTCGTGTTACTTTGCCTCATAGCTGGATTTATCTTTCCGTTTGTTTTTACATTCGTTGCAGATATTTTTGAGTATATTATATTTTTCTTTATTGATGCCTCTAAATTTAATACTGGTATGTTGCCTTTACTGAATTTATTTTTAGGAATTTTAACGAATTTTATTGGTATTATAGGTGTTATCTTCGGTGTTAAACTCTCTGCAAGGATTATAAATAAACATTTCTTAGTTAAAGATGGAAAATTATTAGTAAATAGCTCATTGATCTTACTAATAATTTTTAAAATTGGTTATATCATTAACGAATTATTTGGAGTTAAAACCTCTTTATTTTATTGGGGGATTTTATCGGATGTTGTTATCTTGATTATCTTCACTGTTATATTTTATATATTCAGTTACGGGTCATTTGTGAAGAGTAAAGATAAATAATTCAATATCCATAGCTCGGCTCGTTTCTGTCCTGTTCGTGTCCTCCGATCAATTTAATAAATAAAAAATACTCCTTGAAGGGGCTGTCCCAAAATGGGAGCTTTTTTGGAAAATGCGGGGAAGAAAATGCCTTAATTTCACATTTTGGCATTTTTGTATTAGAATAAACTAACCATATCAATTATATAACTATGATAATTTTAGCCATCGAAACATCATGTGATGAAACTTCCGCTTCAGTGCTTAAATCCACTGGAGGCAGGTTAGAATTGCTCTCAAATGTGGTTTCTTCACAGATTGATATCCATAAGCAATACGGCGGAGTGGTGCCGGAAGTGGCCGCTCGTCATCATGTACAGAATATTAATCCTGTCATCATGGAAGCATTAGAAACGGCCAAAATCAAGCCGCAAAAGTTGAGCTATTTAGCGGTGGTTTCCGGTCCTGGACTTATTACTTCTTTAATTGTGGGTGTAGAGGCGGCCAAGGCCTTGAGCGTGGCTTGGCAAAAACCTTTGATAAATGTTAATCATATGTATTCTCATATTGCTGGCAACTTTTTAAGCAAAGTTGAATTTCCAGCTGTGTGCCTGGTTGTTTCCGGCGGGCATACAGAATTAGTATTGCTCAAAAATTATTCTCAATTCAAGAAAATTGGACAAACGGTTGATGATGCGGCTGGAGAGGCTTTTGATAAGGTGGCCAAGTTACTTGGTTTAGGTTATCCTGGAGGACCAGCCGTTGCCTTGAAGGCAACGGAATTTCTAATTTCTAATTTCCAATTTTCAAAAATTAGCCTTCCGCGTCCCTTAATAAATTCCGGAGATTTCAATTTTAGTTTTTCCGGATTGAAGACGGCCGTGCTTTATACGGCACAGAAAATGAAGAAGAAAGAATTAGAGCAAAGGACCTCCGAAATTTGTTATGAATTTCAACAGGCCGTAGTTGATGTTCTGGTGGGAAAAACCATGAAAGCAGCACAGAAGCATAAGGTGAAAACCGTGCTTATGGCTGGTGGTGTGGCCGCTAATAAAAAACTTAGAGAAAGCTTGAGGGAATCCGTAGAAGCCAAGGGATTAAAATTTGGAGTCCCGGAATTCAGGCTTTGTACGGATAATGCGGCCATGGTAGCGATTGCTGGGTACTATTTGGCGAAGAAGAAAAGGCCATCAAGAGATGATTGGAAAAAGGTTAAGGTAAACCCAAATTGGGAACTCAAATAAGGTGTTAAGTTGTCATTGCGAGCGTAGCCGTAATCGGCGAAGCGTAGCAATCCCGCGGAACAAAGACGCACGCATTATTCCACGGGATCCCCACGGTCGTCCGCTTGGGGGCGGACTCCCTCGGGATGACAGTTGATAATTGAAAATTATGAAATATATTACTAAATCAGAACGCGAAACGCTTAATGTGGCTGAGAAGTTCGTCCAACGGTTAAAGGGCGGCGAAGTTCTTTGTCTTATTGGCGATCTAGGATCAGGTAAAACCGCTTTTACTAAGGGCTTGGCTAAAGGTTTGGGAGTCAAGAATATTATAACCAGCCCTACTTTTGTTTTACTCAAATCATATACGGCTAAATTAAAAAATATTAATAAGTTGGTTCATATTGATGCTTATCGTTTAGATAGCGGAGCAGAGTTGGATTATATTGGAGTGGAAGAATATTTCAGCGATAAAAATTGCATCACTGTAATTGAGTGGGCAGATAGGGTTAAGGATATTTGGCCGGTAAACGCCATTGAAATAAAATTCAAAGTTTTGAAAGGGAATAAAAGAGAAATTCACATAAAATAAAACTCCGGGATAATCCGGAGTTTTTAGATATGATTATTTTTTTATTCCGCCACCCTGAATATTTCCTTGATAGAGGTTAGTCCATCGAGAGCCTTTAGGATTCCGTCTTGAGCCATAGTAATAATTCCGTCTTCAAAGGCTAACTTTTTTATGTCATATTCGGAAATATTTCCAGTCGTCATTAACTGCTTCATCTTGTCATTGATAGGCATGATTTCAAAGATTCCGATTCTGCCCAGGTAGCCGATATTTTGGCAAGATTGACATCCTTCGCCCATGTAGAATTTCAGATTATTCATGTCTGTCTTGTAACCGCAATTCGGAGGCAGTGATTCTAAAAGTTTTTTGACTTTTTCCATTTCTGTCGTTTCAAGCTGTATTTCTTTTTTACAACTCTCGCATATTTTTCTAACCAGCCTTTGTCCTATAGAGACGTTAAGCGCCGGAGCTAGCAGGAAGGGCTTAGAGCCCATGGACATGAATCGGGGGATAGCGCCAAAAGCATCATTGGTGTGGATGGTAGAAAGTACCAGGTGGCCTGTCAGGGCGGCTTGAATAGCGATTTCGGCTGTTTCCAGATCTCTAATTTCTCCAACCATGACAATATCCGGATCTTGCCTGATGATGGAACGTAATCCTTTGGAAAAAGTGTATTGCTCGCTGACTTGGCTTTGATTGATGCCCTTGAGCTGATATTCGATAGGGTCTTCAATGGTAATAATTTTTATTTCTGGATTATTTAATCTTCGAAGTATCGCATAAAGAGAAGTGGTTTTTCCTGAACCGGTCGGACCGGTGGTGACAATCATACCGTTTGGTCTGGTAATTTCTTTGGCTAGGATTTCCATAGCCTGCCCGCGAAGGCCGAGTTCTTCGAAGCTAAGGCCGTCAAAAGAAGCGCGAAGAAGCCTCATGACCACGCTTTCTCCGAAGGCGGTGGGCAGACAAGAAACTCTGACATCAATACGATCATCTTTCAAGTGGATAGAAAATCTGCCATCTTGAGGCCGATCATTTATATTTATTTTGAGTTTAGAAAGCTGTTTTATTCTGGAAATGACTCTGGGCCAATTCGCCTTATCTATGCTGGCGACATCGTTTAAAACGCCGTCAATACGGTACCTTACCTTGATGGCGTTTTCTTCGCCTTCAATATGGATGTCGGAAGCGCGCGATTTGATGGCTGCAGCAATGATTAAGGTAACCATTTCCGTGATAGTTACCTTTTTTATAATTTCATCTAATTGGTGGAAGTTTTTTATTTCATTTTCCAATCTATTCAGGTCTTCCTCTTTGATATCTACTCCGCCTCTGAATTTTCTAGCCTTGGGCAGAGTGTCATAGAGCTTGTATGACTGTTCAAAGCTATTTTGAGAAATCAGATAGGTCGAAACCTCGGCGAAATATTTTTCGGCCATTTCTTTTTCTAACTTTTTTATCTCATCAGTATAAGAGGTGGTTCCCAGTCTGATGTCTTTGCCGGTATTGAGAAAACAAATAATTCCCAGTTTTTTGGATATTTCTTGTTTAATAAGAACAAAAGCGTCGGGACTTATAGGAAATCCGACTAAATTAATATATGGCAAGCCAGCAACTTGAGCTTGGGTTTCTATCTCCTGCTCCTTCTCTAGCAGATTTATCTCTTGCATCTTCTGTTTCAATTTTGATTGGGCAGAGCTATCTTTCTGGCTGGATTCGCTGTCAGGCAAAAGATCTTCTAATGAGGAACCTAGATCGGACATGGATTTTTATTATTGTTTAATAAAATAACGAGGAAGGTTCTGTAATTGCTGAGCAGTTCTTTCTATCTTGCTTATTTCCTCTCCGGAATTAATTCTAACAAATAGGGCAGTCCAGGAAACCCATTGGAAAGTCGTGACAAAGGCGGCTATGAAAAGGATGATTACCGCCATTAAAATAAAGCAAACGATGGCTATTAAGTAGGAGACCAGTACTGGCAGGAAGGTGAAATATAGGGGCAAGATTACGATGGGGATGGCGGAAAGAATGGTGGAACAGAGCAGGCTGATGAATCCAGACACAATGTAGACTAGGAATAAAGCTAGGGCCATTTCCAGAGAGATGAGCCAATTTTTAATAAATAGCTGATAAGCGGATTTGAAGGAGGGAAAGAATTTACCATTATTTAAGAGAACGTAGAAAATTTGATATTTAATAATAAAGGAGATAATTAAGACAGCAAAGATGAAAACAATAAAAGAAAGATAATAGAGGATAGTAAGAGCGATATTCCCGCCGTTAGTTAGGATCATTTCTTGACCCAGGAGAAGAAAAAGAATAAAAAGGATGACCTTCAGAATAATATCGGATCCTATGACCGGCCAGAATTTTTTGACGCCGAAATCAATACCTTCATTAATAGAAGGCTTTTTATTCTTCATAATCAAGGAGATGTTTTTGATAATGCCGATTTGAGAGGTGATAGAAATCCAAACAAAGAATAATCCGATGGCTAGAGCAATTATAAAAATTAAGAGTGCAATTAAGCTCTGTATCGGATATTTCAGAATAGATTGCCATATGTTGAGCCAGACATTTCCTCCAACAGACATGGCTGAATCCGTAATTGTTTTCAGGCTGTCGCCGATAATAGTGAGCCATCCGCCAGAATTGGTGGGATCGTAGATGCCCCTGGAGATAATTTCATATTCTCCGCCACTACTTATAATAGTGGCAAATAATCCAAAAAACCATAAGCTTTTGTAGCGTTTGGAAATGTCCCAGGCCTTTTTCAGGATCGGACGATATAAAGACATATTAGCCATATTTTTATAAGTTAATTTTAATATGTTGGTGCTATTATACCATAAATTAAAGAAACAAGAAAATATTAAAATAAAACTCCGCCCCGACGTTGTGTCGGGGCGGAGTTTTTGGGTAATTCAATTTATGCTTTTGTTTCTTCGATTTCTTCTTCTTTTATTTCTTCAGTTTTAATCCCCTCAGATTTGGGTTCTGCTTTGACCGTTATAGCGGTTGGTTTAAATATCGCTTCAAATTCATCAGTTTCTAATGTTTCTTTGTGTAGCAATTCCTCAGCTATTTTGTCTAGGTAGAACTTTTTATCTGTTAGTATTTGTCTGGCACATTCGGCGGCTTCCTTGGTTAATTTGCTTATTTCATCATCGATCATCTCAGCGCTTTTTTCAGAATAATCCTTTTGCTCATGAAGTTCCCGACCCAAAAATATCATTTCTTCGCGTTGTCCGAAAGTTCGCAGACCTAGTTTTTCATTCATACCGTATTCGGTAATAATTTTTTTGGCTAATGAGGTGGCAACACGTAAGTCATTCTGGGCGCCGGTAGTCACTTCATTAAACATTTCTTCTTCAGCGATACGTCCGGCCAAAAGCACTGATAATTCTTCGATAAATTCAGTTTTGGTATGAAGTTTCTTGTCTTCATCGGGAAGTTTCAGGGTAAAGCCGGCGGCTGTTCCTCTGGCAATGATGGAAACTTTTCTGACTTTATCCATATTAGGAAGTTCATGCGCTACTAGGGCGTGGCCAGCCTCATGATAGGCAGTGACCTTTTTTTCTTTATCATTAAGGATATGGCTTTTTCTTTCCGGTCCAAGAATGATTTTGTATATGCTCTTAAGGATGTCGTCGAGAAAAATTTCTTTTTGATTTTTTAAGGCGGCTAGGATAGCAGATTCATTAAGAAGATTGGATAAGTCTGCTCCGGAAAATCCGGGAGTCATTTCACCAATCCTTCTCATGCTTACGTCTTTGCTTATGGGCTTATTTCTGGCGTGAACACTGAGTATGGCTTCGCGATCATTTATATCCGGCAAGTCAAGAGTAACTCGTCTATCAAATCTTCCTGGTCGAAGTAGCGCTGTATCGAGCACGTCCGGTCTATTAGTTGCCGCCATGACTATAACATTGGTATTTTGTTCAAATCCGTCCATTTCCACTAATATCTGATTGAGAGTTTGTTCTCTTTCGTCATGCGATCCACCAAGTCCGGCTCCGCGTTGTCTTCCGACTGCATCGATTTCATCAATAAAGATGATACAAGGAGCACTCTTTTTGGCTTTTTTGAAAAGATCCCGAACTCTTGAGGCTCCAACTCCGACAAACATTTCTACGAATTCTGAGCCGGAAATGCTGAAAAAGGGAACATTGGCTTCACCGGCCACAGCTTTGGCCAAAAGTGTTTTGCCAGTTCCAGGAGCGCCGAGAAGCAGAACGCCTTTGGGAATAGTGGCGCCGAGTGAAAGAAATTTGTTGGGATTTTTCAAAAAATCTACAACCTCAATTAATTCTTGCTTGGCTTCTTTGACGCCGGCAATATCTTTGAAAGAGGTTTTGACTTTTTTGTTCAGATTGAATTCTTTGGCTCCGCTTTGCCCGAAACTCATAGCCTTGCTGTTGGCTCCTTGAGCTTGCCTCATAAAAAACCAGAAGAAAGCGACGATAAGAACCAGTGGAATTAAGAAGGGGAGCAGAGTTATGGCCCAGAATTCAAAACCGTCTTGGCTTTTTACTTCTATGGCCACGGCTTTGAATTTAACAGGATCGACCCCGAAATTTTTCAGCAAAGAATCAACACTGCTATTGGCTTCTTTGCGAAAAGTCTGTTTGGAGCCGTCCTTGAGGGTGAGATCAATCTGGCTGTCCTTGATGACGGCAGATTGGATTTGGCCAGCTTCAATTTCACTGATAAAAGTAGTGATATTGATATCTTTGACCTTACTCTCTGAGGTGTTAAACAAGCTGAAGGCAATGGAAATTAGCAGGAATATAACAATAGCAATTATTATATTCCTAGTTAAATTTTTCATATGGTATTACTTTTTTGCTTCTTTTTTCTTTTTCTTTTTTTCTTCTTTGGTTTCCTCTGGGGCTTTCTCGGTTGCTTCTTCGGCTGGTTTTTCCGTAACTTCTTCCGTCGCCTCAGTTGTTTTGGTTTCTACAGTTTCTTTAACTTCCGGAATAGATTTTTCTTCCTTTGGTTTTACGGCGCTAAGTCCTAAACGATGATTTCTAGGATCCATAGACACAACATAGAGATCAATTTCTTCTCCGGCCTTGGCGAAGTCATTGATATTGGCTATTGGCTTTTCGCTGAGTTGGGAAATGTGGGCTAAGCCGTGGATGTTCTTGTCTAGTTCGACAAATAAGCCGAAAGGATTAATCTTGATAATTTTACCTTTAACCTTTTGTCCGATTTTGTATTTCTTTTCAATTCCATCCCAAGGATCTTTCTGCATCTTTTTCATGGATAAGAAGATTTTGGAATTCTCAATACCGATAATTTCAGCGGTTATCCGTTGTCCGACTTTGACGAAGTCATTTGGGTTATCAATTCTTTGCCAAGCGATTTCAGAAATATGAATAAGTCCTTCTAATTTGTCATCAAATTCTACGAAGATGCCGAAGTCCGTGACGGCAGTAACTATACCTTCAACTTGCTGTCCGACTTGGTATTTGCCGAGCACGTCTTTTTGGGTTTCTTCCCAAGCTGCTTTTTCGGAAACAATAAGTTTCTCTTCTTCTTCATTAATATCCATGACTTTGACTTCGAATTTTTTGCCGATATAGCCTTTCAAAATTTCCAAAATTCTATTCTTGTCACCGCCAGGAATTCTAGGATAATGCTCTGGTGATAGTTGAGATACTGGCAAAAATCCGTTGAGATTTTCTACGCGTACCATAAGTCCGCCTTTATTGGCATCAGTAATTTGAGCAGAAATAATGGAAGTAGTTGTTTCCAAATCACGAAGCGCTTGCCAGGCTTTTTGTTTGCCGGCATATTGGAAGGACAATTCAACTTCTCCATTTTCATTTTCTAATTCTAGGACAGTGGCCTGAATTGTATCACCAGGTTTCAAATTTTTGTATTCGTCGGATTCGTCATATCTTTCTCTGCCTCGGACAATGCCGGTGGCTACTCCTCCGAGATCTATGTGAACTTCATTTTTGTTGCAGGAAATAACTACTCCTGTAACTAGTTCTCCAGTTTTTGGCAAATTAAAATACTGCTTTTCTTCGAGCAGTTTTGACATTACGGAATCCTTGTTTTCTTTGGTGGTCATATATTTACACTTTAACCTTCGGATTGCTCCAAAAGTCCCGCTTTTTATTAATTAAATTTAGGTCTGCGGGGATTACTTAAATTTAGATTAGTATAATATATTGACAATAGTTTGTCAAGAGTGTAAGATATAGGAAAATTTACAATTATCAATTTACAATTATCAAACAATTTTCAATTTTTAATTTCTAAATTTAGATATTATCTGAAAATTGATAATTGGAAATTGAAAATTATATGGTTTATGTCTTTTATTAGGGTTAAAGAAAATTTTATTTGTGAGCATTGCGGGAAAGAGATTCAGGGAAATGGTTATACCAACCATTGCCCGGTTTGTTTGTGGTCCAAACATGTGGATATTGAGCCAGGAGATAGGAAGGACGAATGTGGGGGTATGATGGAGCCGGTGGATATTTATTTCCGCAAGCAGGATTGGATTATCACGCATAGGTGTCAGACTTGCGGACACAAGAGAAATAATAGAGTTGGAGAAAATGATAACTTCGATGAAGTGATAAGATTGGAGAAAGAGATAAATGAGAAGAAGATAAAAAAGTAATTTTATTTTAATTTATTGTTATTGAAATAGTCCGCCTTGGGCGGATTTTTTGGTGGAAAAATTTATTGACATGGTTACTTAATTTTACGTATAATATAAGTGACTGGACGGCTTACCCAAATTCGGGAAAAGCAAAGATTCCAGCAAGGAGGTTACCTGTATGCGTTGGATTTCGATGTTGGTAGTGGTATGTGCTGTAGTCGCGATGGCCTCGATGGCAGGCTTGACCGGCGTGGTTCAGGATGGTTCGGTCGCAGCGCTCGCGGTCGGTCAAACTTCGGCTCCCGCCGTTGTTGGGTTCGAAGGGACGATGCCGACGTGTGCCGCCGCGAATGTCGCTGGCTCGGTTTTTGCCTCTGCGACGCCGGCCCAAGAACGGGTTGGTTACGAAATGGCCAAAGTGCAAGAGATGCAGGCCAGCAAAGCAGCGAATGACAGCGAAGTGGCGTTTGCGGCGAAGACAAGTGCTGAAAAGATCGACATGGCGATGACGGACGAACACGCGCGCGCCAGCGGTGTTTCGGTGGCCTTCATCAATGATCCCTGCGTCTCCAAGCCGATTGCCGATGTCAAGCCGATTACTGCCGAAGTCGCGTACCTCTAAACCGTACAGGTCAAGGTTGCGCGAGTAGTACGTTCCATGTCCGCAGATCGTGCGGACAATATCCCAAGTTAAGGGGCACTTCTGGGGAAGAAATATATAAACAAACAGGAGGACCCTGCAGTTCCGAGCGAGAGCGTTAGCATCAGCTGACCCCTCTCGCTCATTTTATTTAATTAGTATTTCCCCACTTGTATTTTTTAAATGGTCCTATTTGTTGGTTATCTGAATTTTTGTTATAATATAATAAATTAATGCGACATGTTTTTGTTGTCTTTTCGGAGGTGACTTTGTAAAATAAATTATGATTAAAACAAATAAGATAAGAAAATATTTTCCAGCTGTAAAGTCTGGTAGAATGGTTTCCAATAATGCGGCTAGTACGCAGGTGCCGATACAGCTAGTGAAATTATTGAAGAAGCTTATTGTGCAGTATGACAATGTCCATCGGGGACAGTCTCGCGCTTCCATGCTCACTACCGCAAAGTTCGAAGCTTCTTATGATACTATTGCGCAATTTATTGGAGCTCCCTCAAGGGAAAATATTATTTTATACCGCAATACTACCGAGGCCATTAATTCAGTCATGTATTCTTTGATGACTGAATTCAAGGACGGGGATAATATCGTGACGACATTTATGGAGCATAATTCCAATTATGTGCCGTGGTATGGATTGTGCAAGGATATTTTGTCGAAATTCGGAATCAAGGTAGAGTGCTGGCTGGCGAAATTCAATCAGAAAACAGGAGAGTTGGATTTAGTCCATTTGAAATCGTTAGTGGATAAAAGGACAAAATTGATATGTTGTACGGGTGCTTCAAATTTTTTGGGAACAAAAACACCAATTAAAAAAATAAGGGAAATTGCAAATTTAAGTGGATACGTACAGCCGACAGGCGAGAAAAAATCTTATTTATTAATTGATGGCGCGCAGTTGGTGCCGAATAAATTTATTGATGTCAAGGAATTAGATGTGGATTTTCTGGCCTGGTCATTTCACAAAATGATGGCCCCTTTCGGTGTTGGCGTTTTGTATGCGCGGGAAGGATTATTGGAAAAGATGAGGCCGTTTCTCTACGGCGGGGATATGATTGCCGAAGGAAAGGTTTCTCCGGAGAAAGTGGAATACAATGTTTTGCCTTGGAAATTTACGGCTGGAACGCCGAATATTTTGGGGACGATTCTTTCGGCCGAAGCTATAAGGTTACTGATGGATTTTTCCTTGAATCCCGGGCAGTATAAATATTTTATGACAGATAAAAAATTAGAAAGTTCTGACGTGAAAAGGGCTATGGAGAATATTGAAGATCATGAAAAAATCTTGATTGAGGAAGCGTTGAAAATATTAGATGAGATTCAGACTTTAAAGATTTATGGACCGAAGAATTCTGAAAATAGGACTCCTTTAATTTCTTTCAACTGCGCCAATAAAAGTCCATTTGAAATCGCCGAAGGTTTAGATAAATTGGGCGTAGAATCTAGGGCTGGCTGTCATTGCGCAACTTTGGCGCATCATTATTATAAATTGGATCCCCCTGCCAGTTGCCGGTTGAGTTTTTATATCTATAATAACATTAATGATGTAAGACGGGCTTGTCTAGCAGTTAAAAAAGTATGTTCAGTCAAATAAATAATATTTTTATTTTTTTTGTTATACTTAATATATGCTTATTCAAGCATTTTATTATTCTATTTTAGAGTATGATTGCAGAAGGCACTATCGTAGAGAGTTTCCGAAAAGTAGTCAGGAAATACGGTCACAAGAAAGCACTGATGTACAAAGAAAACGGGGTTTACCGCTCTATTCGGTTTGATGAACTCTGGGAGAGGGTGAGAATTGTCGCCGCTTTGCTCCAAGAACTCGGAATCAAGAGGGGCGACAAGGTGGCTATACTCGCCAACAATCGGCCGGAATGGGCAATTACGGATTTGGCTACTATGATGCTTGGGGCCGTGGTCGTGCCCATACACCTGAATTTAAGCGCCAAAATTATCCACTACATCCTCAACCACTGCGAAGCCAAGATTATCGTTGTCTCAGATCATGACCAGTTAACCAAGATTTCTCAAGCTGAATTAAATTCTCTTGAGAATTTTATTTTTTTAGACCAAGTTACGGATGAGATGAAAAATGTTTGGAAGCCGATTATTGCTTGGAAAGAATTTATGGCCAAGGGTGGTAAGGGGTTAGATAAAAATTTTAAATCTGATATAAAAGAAAATGACGTTTGCAGCATTATTTATACTTCTGGCACGACTGGATTGCCCAAGGGAGTAGAGTTGACACATAAGAATTTTCTTAGCAATGTGTCTTCGACCTATTTGGCTGTGCCAATTAAAGAGACGGATATCTTCTTGTCTTTTCTGCCCTTATCTCATATTTTGGAGAGAATGGCGGGTTATTATATCCCTTTGCTTTGCGGAGCAACCATTGCTTATGCTGAAAGCGTGAAGAAATTAGCTGAAAATTTGAAAGAAGTTAAACCGACTATGATTATTTGCGTACCCAGAATATTTGAGAAATTCCATGGAGCCATTTGGGATCGGGTGAGAAAAAATAAAATGCAGAAGATCATATTCCATTGGTCGCTTAAGCAGAAGAAAGGTTTAGGAAAATGGCTAGCTCAAATAATCGTTTTTGGGAAAATAAGGAAATCATTCGGCGGAAGATTACGGTTGGCTATTTCCGGAGGTGCCTGTCTCAATGAAAGAATGGCCAAGTTTTTCTATAAAATGGGAATTTTAATTCTTGAAGGTTATGGCTTGACTGAGACATCCCCAGTAGTATCAGTTAATCGGGAAAATAATTATAAATTTGGGACAGTGGGCAAGCCATTGGATGGAGTAGAAGTAAAGATGACGGCGGAGAAAGAGATTTTGGTCAAAGGAGATAATGTGATGCGAGCTTATTACAAAAATTCTCAAGAAACTGCGGACGCTATCGATGGCGAGGGTTGGTTTCATACCGGAGATTTCGGATTTATAGACTCTTACGGATTCTTGGTGGTCATAGGGCGCAAGAAGGAAATGATTGTGACTTGTGGCGGGAAGAATATTTGGCCGGAGCATATTGAAATAGAGCTTAATTATGATCGTTTTATTTCTCAATCTGTAATTATAGGGCACAAGCAGAAATTTATTTCTGTATTAATCGTTCCTAATCACATGGAGCTATCGCAATATTTGAAAGAAAAGGGGATAGATAAGTATGATCTAGGCGATTCCACGGTTCAGCAAATATACAATAGATGTCTAGATAAGGTGAACTGCAATCTTTCCGATTATGAAAAAATCAGGAAATTTGTTTTGTTGCCCAGGGAATTTTCTCAAGAGTTGGATGAGATGACCCCGACGCTTAAAATTAAGAGAAACGCCATAGAATATCATTTCCAAAGAGAGATTGACAAAATATATAACTAAGTGACGAAAATTTTGGCGGTATTCTTTGTGCCGTCTTTTATTTTTTATAATAGTTGTGTTTTGTGTTATAATATTATCATTAGAATTAATTATTAATACAAATATGAAAGACAAAAAGATACTATTGTGCGTTACCGGAGGAATAGCCGCCTATAAGGCGTGTTCCCTGGTTGGTTACTTTGTAAAGAATGGCGCTGATGTCAAAGTTATTATGTCCAAAGCAGCCACCGAATTCGTCGGTCCTTTGACCTTTCAGGCCTTGACCAATCATGCAGTCTACATAGATATGTTTGAAATTATTAATAAGGAGGAGGTAGAACATATTTCTTTGGCGACTTGGTGCGATGTGGCGGTGATTGCCCCGGCAACGGCCAATACGATTGGCAAAATAGCCGGCGGGATTGCGGATAATCTGCTGACCACAGTCATAGCCGCCTTGCCTCAAAAGAAAAAAGTGGTCATCGCTCCGGCCATGAATAAGGAAATGTGGAATAATCCCATTACCCAGGATAATATCAAGAAATTGAAGAAATATAGCCGATATATTTTTGTTGAACCGCGCAAGGGCATGTTGGCTTGCCGGGTTGAGGGTGCAGGTAAGATCGCCGATACGGAAACAATTGTAGAGACGGTAAAGAAGGCTTTGAAATAACCCACGAAGATGCAAAATATCAAAGATTTTTTGCAAGAAACTGAGTTTTGTGATTTTTCTAATCCGAAAATAAAAAAGATTGCCAAGGAAATTGCTTTGAAGCATAAGAATTCGAATGATCGCGCTGTTGAGGCCTTTTATTTTGTTAAAGATGGTATTAAATACAGGATTGGTATTTGGAATAGGAAGGCTTCGCAGACGTTAGTTGATGGAGAAGGGACTTGTACCAACAAAGCGAATTTATTTGTGGCGATTCTTCGCGCTTGCGGTATTCCCGCCGGTTATGGAGTAATGAAAGTGAACGGCCGGGAATATTTCGGGACGGCCATGTTGGCCATGTTTAGGAAAAGAGTAGCCAAAATATCCACTCATATTTATGCTTATGCGTATTTGGATGGTAAATACCTGAAAATCGATCCTTCAGATGATAAAAAGCTTTGTCAGAATACCAATTATTTTAATTATGTAACAAAATTAGTAGATTTTGATGGGCATAGGGATGCAAAATTAAATCTTAAGCCGGAGCATATTTTGGAAGATAGGGGTCCGATTGCCGATATTGATTATATATTTAAGAAAAAACCCAAAAACGCCAAAGGAGTAAATGTGAAAGTGGGTAATTTATATATTTCTTTTTTAAGAGATACTGAAAAAAGATTTGAAACGTCTCAAGAATTAGAAAAAGAATTTAAGCTGTGGCTTAGG
>CAIPBY010000037.1 GCA_903863425.1 Candidatus Buchananbacteria bacterium
AGCTTTGGTTGAGAAAAAGAAAAAAGCTGATTTATAATTTAAAAATATTTGTTTAAATTTTATTGTTTATAATATAACATTTTTATAACTGATTTACAACTTGGAAAATTCACATCCGCAATAATTCTGCCTATAGAATCCCAGTTGCTTGGCAAACTCCATGGCCAACTTAAATCCGTCGTTTTTCTTGAAATCTTCATCCAAAAATTCCACGCCGTATTCCTGAGACAAAGATCTTCCAATTTCACTCAAAAGCTGGCTATCCTTGTGCGGACTAACGGACAGAGTAGTGGCGAAAACATCAAAACTATTATCCTTGGCATATTCAACGGCATTCTTCAGTCGATAACGGTAGCAAACCGCGCAACGCTTGCCTCTTTCCGGCTCATTCTCTAATCCCCTGACCAAATCCAGCCACTTGTCGTGCTCCCACTTCGCCAGAATAAAATTAATCTTTTGCGACTCAAAAAATTTCTTGGCCTCTTGCGCCCTCCTATTGAATTCTTCTTGAGGAAAAATATTGGAATTGTCATAATAAACGGTCAAATCAAAATCTTTGCCGAGTTTTGTAGACAAAAATCCACTGCACGGAGCACAGCAGACATGGAAAAGCAGTTTAGGTTTCATTTTCTGAGTTCTTTGAATTTATATAATATTCGGCCTCTTCCAAAATTTCTTTCAAATTCTTGAATTTGAGATACTTGCAAGCGCTTTTGAAATCCATCCAGGCGTAGCCGTTTATAATCTCATGTTCTGTTTCTTTGTTTTGGATAATAATATTCATGTCATGAGGCGCCTGGGCCAGATAAAGCACTAAATCCTTCTTAATCAATTCCGGATTCTCCTTCCACTGTTCTTTGAAGAAAAAGTGGGTTTGTTGGCGAAAGTCAGGAACCAGCTTCAAATCAGTTAATCCGGTTTCCTCAAATGCTTCGCGCAAAGCCGTCTCGGATTCGCTTTCGCCCTCATTGACATGCCCCTTAGTGAAATTAAAATAATTCCCCCGCAAATACAATAGCAAATACTGCACGCCCTCTTTGGGGCGAACTCTATAAATTATTAATCCGGCTGATTTCTCTCTGATCATATGATTTATAATTTTCAATTATCAATTTCCAATTTTCAAACAATTTTCAATTTCATAATTTCCAATTGAAAATTGAAAATTTAATCATTGTTTGAAAATTGATCATTGGAAATTGAAAATTTATTTCAAATATTTCCTCCCTCTCAATTTCTCAGGCAAATAATCTTGTTTTTCTTCGTAATTAAATGATGGGCTATACTTATAATCCTTGCCATAACCCAAGTTCTTCATCAATTTAGTCGGTGCATTACGCAAATGAACGGGTACCGGTTCATCCATGGTTTCTTTGACATCTTTCTGTACTTTCAAATACGCCTCATAGAGCTCATTACTTTTCTTGCACTTGGCGAGATAAACCACAACTTGCGCCAGAATCACATTGCACTCGGGCATGCCAATAAAATGACACGCCTGATATCCTGCCACGGCCTGAGTCAAGGCTTGTGAATTAGCCAAGCCGATATCCTCAGAAGCGAATCTCACCAAGCGTCTGGCCACATACAATGGGTCTTCGCCGGCTTCAATCATCCGAGCCATCCAATACAGCGCCGCATCCGCGTCTGAACCGCGAAGCGACTTGTGCAGAGCAGAGATGATATTGTAATGCTGGTCTCCAGCCCTGTCATACAGATAGCTGGACTTCTTAAGTGATTCCTTGATTAATTTCTGATCTAGCTTAATTATACCATTTTTATCTTTTTTGGATACTTTCACGGCTAACTCCAGTGCATTGAGCGCTGTGCGCGAATCACCGTTTGAGACCGACGCCAAATATTTCAAAGTCTCATCATCTATCTTGATTTTTAAATAACCCAATCCACGCTCTTTGTCTTCCAGAGTCTGCTTGAGAATATTAATCAAATCCTTCTCTTGTAGTTGCTCGAAGATAAACACTCTGGTGCGGGAGAGCAGAGCCGAGACGACTTGAAAGCTAGGATTCTCTGTAGTCGCACCAATGAGAGTGAGCATACCGCTTTCTACATAAGGCAGAAGCGCGTCTTGCTGAGTCTTGCTCCAGCGATGAATCTCGTCGATAAACAGTATTGTCCGCTTATTCTCATACTTGCGATGATCTTGGGCAATCTTAATTATTTCCCTAAGCTCTTTGAGTCCAGCGGAGACGGCAGAAAGTGAAATAAATTTTGAATTAGTCATGTTGGCCACAATTCTCGCCAAAGTGGTTTTGCCTGATCCTGGCGGTCCCCAGAAAATCATGGACGGAATTTGATCCTGCTCTATGAGTTTGCGCAAGAGCTTGTTCTTGCCGATAAGCTCTTCCTGGCCGAAAAATTGAGCAAGCGAAAGTGGCCTCATGCGATCGGCTAGAGGAGATTCTTTCTGCATATCGCTCTTGACATGATTTTCGAATAAATCCATGTCTTCATTTTACTATTCTGAGCCAAAAATACAATCAACTTCAGAAGATAATTATGGATATATTTTTATATAA
>CAIPBY010000038.1 GCA_903863425.1 Candidatus Buchananbacteria bacterium
ATTCATTTTTAATTATTCATTTCGATTTTTGACAAAAAAAATCTTAAAAAATAAATAATAAAACGCAAAAATATGTTTGACGATTGGCAAATAGAAAATTATTTCATCTCTTGCATTACACGTTATCACAACTAAAGGAGGTGAGAGCAAATGGCAGCCAAGAAAAAAGCAAAGAAAGCCGCTCCAAAGAAAAAAGCAGCAAAAAAGAAAAAGAAATAAAAGTTTTCTCAAATAAAAAATCCGTCCATTTGCCCGCTCCGAATTAAATATTAATACGAGGCGAGCAGAGGGCGGATTTTTTGTTATGCTATCTTTACCCCACCCCAGCTCTCCCCTTGTAAAGGGGAGGGGGCTACAACAATTTTGCTTGTTCTGGTTGAAAAGTATCTTTTTTTATGCTAATTTTACCATAAATACCATCATAACCCGGAATTAGATCAACTCGCCCCAATCGGACATTAATAATCGCCTTAGCAATCTCGGCATTAGAAAGATCTTTAATTTCAATCTCATTCAAATCAATTAAAATTTCAAATTCATTTCTCTTATCTGTCATCTCATGATACATTTTTTGTACTCTCTTGGAACTTTTTCCCACACCATATGTATCGGCAATAATTTCTTGCAGAGGAATCAAACTTTTATAGCCAATGAAACTGCTTTTATCAACATCTTTTCTATCTGCTAACTCATTGACGCGGTGAAACGTTCCCAAAATTAATTTCTTGCCACAGACCGGGCAAATCTCAGGACAATTTTCCGGCGCACAGGAAAACTGGCAATCTCCGTGACCATCAAAATGATATCTGCCTTCTTCAGGAAAAAATTCCACCGTATACAAGAATTTATTTTTGTCTTTCTTACTTATTATTCGATAAATCTCATTGTAAGATAAATTTTTCTCCTCAATTTCGAATACATTAGCTTCGCGTCCTAATTTTTCCAAGGAATGCGCATCCGAATTGGAGAGCAAAGTGACTCGATCCAGAGCGGACAGTCGCCAGTTCATGGGTGGGTCCGAAGAAATGCCGGTCTCCACGGCATAAATTTGTGGCGTCAGCTCTTCGAAGCATTCTTCGAGGGAGTCAAAGCCTGATTTGGAGCCGAAAACTGCAAACCAAGGTGTCCAGATATGCGCCGGAATCACCAAGGCTCTCGGCTCTATGCCCAAAACCACTTCCGCCAACTTCTTGGCAGACATACCAATTATGGGCCGGCCATCTGATTTAAGATTAAATCCTCTTTTATTAAAATCCTCTATAATCATTTGCGCCGAAGCAATTGATGGCAGAAGCAAACAGATATGCACTCGCCTGGTCTTCCCGCCTTGAGAATAAATACAGCTGATTTCCGTAGAAATAATAAATCTAGTTTTGCCTCCTTCTATTGTATACAATCCTGGCTCCGCCTCATGAAGAAGTTTTTTAATATCAGAAAACCAAGGCGGATGAGTGAAATCCGCCGTACCTACTATGTTAATTCCTTTCCTTTGGCACCATTTGTCGATATTTTCGAGAGTCAAAGCCTGTGAACACGACCGAGAATATTTAGAATGCAAATGTAAATCAGCAATATAACGCATTATAGTTATAAAGTTAAAAGTTTATAAAGTTATAAAGTTAAACTATTCTTAATACAAACTATTTCTGCTTTTTTCCACTAATCAAAATCAAAATAACCACTCCCACGGTAATCATGGCATCCGCTAAATTAAAAATACTAAAATTTTTCAAATATAAATAATCAACCACTTGGCCCAACCTTATTCTATCAAACAAATTGGAAATAGCTCCCAATAACACGATTGTTGAGGCAAAAATTGCTAAATATCTAGCTGTTTTATACAAACCGACGAGGTACCAGATCAATATTAAAATAATTACTACATAAAAAAAGATAATAAAGTAGTAATTAAGGGGCATACCAAAAGCCACGCCGGGATTATAAGTAAGCTGGAATTTAAACCAATCGCCAAAAGCCAAATTACTGCTATCAAATATTCTTTTCTCAGCCAAAACCTTCAGCACTCTATCAGCTAGAAACAAAAAAAGCGCCATAATATTGATGGCCCCTATTTTGTAAGTGGCTTTCATAAATTTATAATTATTACTCCTGTCCCTTGAGCTGATTTTTGCAAGAGACGC
The DNA here is from genome assembly GCA_903863425.1 of Candidatus Buchananbacteria bacterium. Lineage (GTDB taxonomy): Bacteria > Patescibacteriota > Patescibacteriia > 2-01-FULL-39-33 > 2-01-FULL-39-33 > CAIPBY01. The sequence goes on from CAIPBY010000038.1 coordinate 2,145, forward strand.
AAGAACTTGATTCCGGTCTGGCCTTTAGACGCTCTAATTCGATCTCCTGACCGCAATAATTGCAGACACCATAGGTTCCCTCTTCCATTTTTGTAAGTGTCTTCTCAATGTCACTGAGCTCTTTCTGTAAATCCCTCTCCAAAGAAAGATTCTTGGTGTAATCTTGGACTTCTGTGGCATTGTCCTCCATGGAATCGCCATAATCGGGGAATTTAACATCAAAACCGACATCAGCGCCCCCACTACGACTACCAACAGACTCCAAATCGGCCAATATCTTGACCTTTTGTTCCTCTAATTGAATCTTCAACTCACCTAAGATTTTTTTGTCCATAGTATTTAAAAAAATTATTGGCCCAAGGGTCAATACTTATTATGTAAATTAGTTATTTTGATTACACTAATTATAATACGGCCAGCCGATAAATGCAAAGTAAAATAAAAACCCTGTCAAGGGCTTAAAGTGAATTTTGGCAATGTAAAGAGGCGCATGATGCGCCCCCTAAATATATAATTTTGTGGGGATCATGCGCCTTGGCTCAGAATTTGCCTCGAATTTCGTTTAGTTTTTTGTGTAAATTGAACGAAAAGCAAGGGATTCATAATCCTAAGCTGGCGCTCTTAGGCGGAGCAGCCATCTACCCTATATTAGTTATATACTTGCTTAAAGTTCCGCAGTAAATCTAATATATAACTGCATTCTCGTTTGGTTATGAAGGTAAAGCCTATTGTCCCCTCATGAGGTCGAGATGCAAACACAGAGTAAATGACAGAAAATTATTATCAACATTTGAGCTCATTGATTAATAACAGTTTTCTGGGTTCTGAAAGGTACAATTTCTATCTACTTTTATATTATAGCACATAATATCGATCTGTTCAATAATATGTCAAATATGGAGTAAACCCAGCACTATTTTTATCTATTTTTACAATATATTTTAATAAAAAATAATCAAAAAACCGATAAAAACGAAAAAATTAGTGCTGGGTAAATTTAAACAAAAAAGGGATACCCCAAAAGTTATCCACATTTTTTATTATTATCCACAAACTACTTTTACACAAGTTATACACAAATAACTTAATTTACCCAATTACTTCAGATATATGGAATTTTCATCCGCCCAAATATATGTGAAAAGCTTAACATAACTAAATAGCTCCGTTTCTGGCAGAATATTGGATTTTATGGCCACAAAATTGTTATCCCCGCTTGATGACATCTTAGAATTCAATAAATCCTTTTTATTAGTCACCATAAGTGAGCTAGAGGATATTTTGTAGTAAATACTGGCGCTATTATCCGGATAATCGAAATACTTATACCCAACTCCTTCAATAAATGTGAATTTACTGGCCTTAGCCACGAATTCTGTAATCTTTGTACCATCAGTTAACTGAGTAATTACCTGCGAAGGAAATTCCTGCGCTGCTTCCGACCGGAGAGCATCTTCTAATTTACTTAAATCATCACCCGATAATGGCTGATTAAGATTGAATTCCCAATACAGTTCGAATTTTTTCCAGAGATAAGGACTCGAGGAATTCTTCTCATTCATCAGAAGCAAGCTACTGTTAATTTTCTGCGCACCCAAAGCTGATGGCAGGTATGCTAAATTGTTGACCGTGCTTGATGAGGGCTCAAACTTGAAAAAATTAGAAATGAATCCGACAAGCGACTTGCCACCGGAAGCAAAATCAAATTCTTGGCCGTTAATTTTAACCGGAACATCCCTTGATAATGTTTTTTGCTCCCTGCCCGTAAATAATTTAATCCTATCCGAACTAAATTCGCCAGAAATAAAACAACTGCCCTTGTTTTTCTGCACCATACAAATAGATTGAAAAACTGGATTGCTGGCTATCGTATCCTTAGACAAATAAATACCCAATGAATTCGGAAAATATGTCTTCTTAACTTCAGACAATAACTTTCCATTGCCGTTTGATGTCGTATTTTCACAATTTGTAATAATAATCACATCATGACCAGGAGAAAAATAACCGGCTTTGTAATTATCCAACTTTGATTTGACGGAATTAATATTCCATACCTTAAAAATCAATCCCTGACAATTATCAAGACGACCAAACACTGACAATCCCCTTTTTATCTCATTCAATTTTAAAAAAGATAAATTTCTGTCGGCAAAAATCTTTTCAATTGTGCCATCCAATACCCGATTGGAATCGGTTTTACTAATATGAATATAATAATCGGAATCAGCCGGCACAAATTTAACTAAAGTGTCTGCAAAAACATTAAACCAAATAATTGAAAACAATAAAACAAAAAAGGCACCCCCAACCAAGACGCCAAAAATTAATCTGACGCGGGCTGGGAGGCCTAGTATGTAAAGATATATTAAAATCATCTACGGAAATTGATTTTACCTTCTTCCAAAATTTCCTCGACCGCCTCTATCATCCCTTCGTTGAAAGTTTGGTCGAGCTGGTCTGCTACTATCGCTTCCTCCGGCATCAAAGTTAGGGTCAGCGCGCTTCACGGATAAATTAATTCTGCCCTTATCATCAATTTCTAAAACTTTAACTTTCAATTCATCGCCGACATTAGCCACGTCCGTGATATTCTCCACTCTTTGTGTGCTGAATTCAGAGATGTGCACTAATCCTTCTTTGCCTGGAAGAATTTCTACGAAAGCTCCGAAATCCATAAGTCTGGTAACCTTGCCCGTATATATTTCTCCAGCTTCCACTTCTTTGACAATAGCCTCAACCCAAGCGACTGCTCTGGCAACACCTTCAGGAACATTTCCAGTGATAGCAACAAGTCCGTCATCTTCAATATCAATGGCCACACCGCAAGCGTCGATAATTTCATTGATAACTTTTCCGCCCGCGCCGATTACTTCCCTGATCTTATCTGGATGAATCCTAACGGTTACAATTCGAGGAGCGTATTTGGACATTTCAGCACGAGGAGCAGGGATAGCGGTCGTAATCACTTCCAAAATTTGCACCCTGGCAACTTTCGCTTGAGCCAAAGTCTTTCGGCAAAGATCAAGAGAAAGTCCCGTGGTCTTGGTGTCCATCTGTACGGCCGTGATACCATCAACTGTTCCTGTAACTTTGAAATCCATACCACCTTCTCCATCTTCCAAATCTTGTAAATCAGTTAGAACCTTAAATTCTTTGCCATTTGAGGCCAACCCCATGGCAATCCCGGCAACCGGCTTCTTGATCGGCACGCCAGCATCCATCAATGCCAAAGTTGAACCGCAAGTTGAGGCCATAGAGGACGATCCATTGGAACCCATCACCTCAGAAACTACCAAGATAGTATAAGGGAAATTTTCTTTTTCCGGCAATACTGGCATCAAAGCCTTTTCCGCCAAAGCGCCATGTCCGATTTCACGCCGTCCAGCGCTTCTAATCTGTCCAGTTTCACCGTAGCAAAATGACAAAGCATTATAATAATGAATGTAAGTCTTCTTGGTGTCTGATTCAGTCATCTCATCAAGAATTTGAGCATCGCCAGGCGCGCCCAAAGTGACAATAGACAATACTTGAGTTTCTCCTCGACTAAATAGCGCACTGCCATGAGTTCTTGGCAGTAACCCGACTTCAGCTGATAATGGCCTGATCTCATCTAGCTTTCGTCCGTCAATGCGTTGATCTCTTTCAAGAATAGCCTTAGTTGTTTCTTCCTCGAGATATGATTCGAAACGTCCTTCGACATAAGCAATAATTTCTTCATGCTTTTCTTGGCTATGCAATTGTTCAATGAACTTCTTGAGCAACTCTTTGGCGATAAGCTTCCTCTCCCGCTTAGTTCCCTTAGGCTGATTGAATAAGTATTTATCTAGTTGTGGAGCAAAAAATTTCTTAGCCTCTTCAAAAGCTGATTTCTTTTCTGCTACTGGGATTTCTCCTCCCACTTGAGCTAATTCAATCAAGGCATTTTCATCTTGCTTGGGTAAACCGATTTCTTTCTTAATTTTTTCTATAAAATCCAAAAGCGGTTTTACCTTATCTAATCCCAATTCAATCGCTTTCACCATATCATCCTCAGTCAATTCATTGGCTTCCGCATCAACCATGAGCACCTTGTCATAGGAGGCAGAAAAAATCAATGTCAAATCAGATTCACTAAGTTGTGATTGAGTTGGAGAGAAAATAAACTCACCATTGATTCTGCCGATACAAACTCCGGCTAAAGGGCCGTTCCAAGGAATATCTGAAATATGAAGCGCGATGGAGGCAGCCGTAATAGCTAGAATATTTGCAGAATTTTCTCCATCATAAGACAAAGTAGTGGTTACTACCTGCACTTCATTGCGCATTTCTTGATTAAATAATGGCCGAATGCCACGATCAATCATACGAGAGTCCAAAACCGCATTATCGGTTGGACGTCCGTCTCGTTTCACGAATTTTGAACCTTTAATTTTGCCGGCGGCATACATCTTCTCCTGCATCTCTATGGAGAGCGGAAAAAAATCTATTCCGAGCCTTGGTTCTTTGGCCATGACGGCCGTGGCGAGAATTACGGTTTCTCCGTAACTCACTAGACATGAGGCATTGGCAGCATTGGCCATTTTGCCGACTTCGACCGACAGTTTTCTGCCCGCGAAATCCATTTCGAAAGTCTGATTCTTGAACATGTGAAATCCTTTCTCAAGCCAAAAGAATTTATTTGAAGATAGCTGGGTTGATAATCATCAACGCAATTACTTTCAAATAACAGTTCCTTTGGCTAGTTATATTGTTAATAAAATATTTAACGTACTGAAATATAAACAAACAGAAGAGGAGATTACTCCTCTTCTGCGATTATTTCTGGTTCGATAGCTGCTGCCTCTTCTTCCAAAAGCTTAGGAGTTTCATCCAGCTTCTTTGTAATTTTTAATTTTAATTTACCAGCCAAATCTGCAAAGCTCTCTGCATTTTCTTTCTCGAGATACTTCAGAAGCTTCCTTCTTTCGGAAACCTTTCGAAGCAAACCTCTTCGAGAAGAAAAATCCTTTTTGTGGATTTTGAGATGCTCTGTCAAATTCCTGATCTCTTCTGTCAAAAGCGCAATTTGCACTTCAGAAGATCCGGTATCATTCTCATGAGTCGCAAACTTTTTAATAATCTGCGCCTTCTTTTTTTTGTCAATCATGCTGACTCCTTGTCACGATATACCCAGAATTCCCTGAAAATAGGGCTCATCCGAGAAAATCGCCATTAATAATTAGAACACTTATATACTATTACATTTAAACGAAAAAGTCAAGTCACCCCCCTATTTATATTTTTCGTATTTTATCCTAGTCTTCTCAAATTTATCTTCGCTGTGCTCCGGTTGTTCCTTAACTGGAATACCGATTGGCATCAAACAAAGCACTCGTAAATTCTCTGGAATATTTAATATTTCTTTTACATCTTTTTCGGCGTTATTATTTCCTCTTATTTGGACCCAGCAACAACCCAAATTCTGCTCTGCAACTTCCAACCAAATATGTTCAGCGACAATAGAGCAATCCTCTATCCAATTAGAGCTTTCCTGTTCATGGCCGATGACAGCGATTACAATTGAAACGTCCTTGGCATGAGTGGACCATGGCGTAGTCTTGGAAAGCAACTCTTTGGTGTCTTGATCTTTTACCACAACCAATTCCCAAGGATATAGCGCATTTGCCGACGGGGCAAACATGGCCGACATAAGAATTTCCTTTATTTTTTCTTCAGGGATGGTATCGCTTAGATATTCCCTAATTGATCTTCGCTTTTTAATGGCATTAATCATAAATTTAGTTAATTTTAAGCTATGCCCATAATAATAGCACAAATTTGGCTAAAATTCAATTGACATTGATGATAAATAATGCTATTATAACTTTTGTAACACTTACCCATTTTCAATTAAATTCTTACATTGAAAATTGATAATTGAAAATTTAATTCCGTCCCTGTAGTTCAACGGATAGAACACCAGCCTTCTAAGCTGGTTATCGAGGTTCGATTCCTCGCGGGGACATTAGGATTGTTTGACCATCTTTATGATGGTTAAATAATTATACAGTCCACGAGGAATCGAACAGGCAGAAGCAAGACAAATTTTATTTTGGTTTCCGCCAAAATAAAATGCAGTCGAGCGTCGATGAATGCGACCAACGGAAGCATTCAGCGCTGCCCAGTACTACGCAGCCATTACGGAAATAATGGCGAGGACGGAATTCCTCGCGGGGACATTAGAATTATTTATGGTGGTCGTAGCTCAATTGGTTAGAGCACTCGGTTGTGGTCCGAGCGGTTGGGAGTTCAAGTCTCCTCGTCCACCCAATGGGAATCTATTAGAACTGAAACATCTCAATAATTTGAGGTGTTTTTGTTTTGTTTAGATATTAGTTAACTATGGATAACATTGAGTTATTTTGGTATTATATATCTAGTTTGCCTAAATTTTAGTGTAATAAAATATCAATAATACTGTATTAAAAATAGAAGAGCTTACTAATTTGACTGACGAGGAAATCGTCAGGCAGGTTCAGTCGGGAAACAAAGAGGCGTTTGGCCAGCTCATTGAGCGCTATGAAACTAAAATGTTGCGTTATGCCGGCCGGTTTCTGTTTGATTCAGATGGTGCCAAAGACGCGGTGCAAGAGGTTTTCATTAAAGTTTATATAAATATTGCCAGTTTTGATATTTCAAAAAAATTCTCACCTTGGCTTTATCGAATTGCTCATAATTGTTTTATAAATGAGATTAAGAAAAATAAGCGTGAGCCATTATCATTTGTTGATTTTGATGTATTTTTGCCATATTTGAAATCTGCGGATAATCCGGATCAAAATTTATTAGATGAAGAATTGAAACAGTCTTTAGATTCTTATATTAATAAAATTAATGTGAGATACAAGGAGATATTGATCTTATATTATTTTGAGGATTTGAGTTATAAGGAAATTTCTGATGTTTTGCATATCCCAGTGTCGTCCGTAGGCATCAGATTAAGCCGAGCCAAAAATGCTATTAGAAAATTAATGAAATCTTAGTTGATATGAATATACAGTTGGATAAAAATTTAAAAGAAGCGGTTTTGAATAAAATCACGGATGAGAATATTAAGTCTCGACCCAAGAGCTTTTTTATTTTAATTAATATTCTTTATTTGTTGGCGATTATTTTAGTGACTTTATTTATTTTGTTTGTTATTAGTTTTGTTTTATTTGCATTGCAACAATCAGAATTACTGTATTTACCGATTTTTGGCTGGCGTGGAATTGAACTTTTGGCCGGCAATTTCCCCTGGTTATTAGTTTTAATTACCATTGTCTTTATTGGTTTATTGGAATTTTTGGTAAACCGTTATGGTTTTGTTTATCGCCGACCATTACTTTATTCTTCTTTGTTTATAATTTTATCCACCGTGTTAATGAGTTATATTATCGGTCAGACGCCACTGCAAAAAAATATTTATGGCAAGGTTAAGCGTGGCGGGGTGCCAATATTAAAACAATTTTATGATGATTACACCAAGCCTAATCCCAAACACTTTCATCCTGGTACGGTTATAAAAAATGAAACTGACGGTTTTATTTTAGAACGAGCCGATAAAAGCCTAATTAGTGTAAAAATTTCTTCAACGACTGAAATTAGATCTGGATTTGAAATATATCCTGGTGGTCGTTTATTGATAATTGGTCAAATTATCGATGATCAAATAATAGCTGAAGCCATAGATAATGCGCCTACTGCCGGACGCCCTTAATTAAGGGTGTTTTTAATTAGTGTAATAAATATTTATTTTAGCTGTATTAATAAAAAGAAGGGTTGTAGCTTAAATATAAATAATTATAAATATGTTAAAAAACAAGTTTTTTTACGTATCATTGTCGGCGCTAATGCTGGCAATCGTCGTGGTGGCTCTGCCGGCTCAAGCAGCGCTCACCTCGACTTTGGGAGTTGGTTCGCGTGGCACTCAAGTTTCTGAGTTGCAAAAAACACTGAAGACTCTTAAATACTACAGCGGTCCAATTACTGGTTATTACGGTGCTTTAACCAAAGCGGCCGTGATAAAATTTCAGAAGGCCAATAAGCTAACCCCAGCGAGCGGAGCGTTTAACGCGGCTACTCTGGCTAAGCTCAAACAGTTAACTGAAATATTTGCCGTAACGCCAGGAACCAACCAACCGCCAGCAGAAGCTATTGCTGCTTGCAGTGGTAAGGCTGTTGGAGTTGTTTGCGAATTTCTTGATAAGACAGTTATGGCTAAGGGAGTATGCAGTGACAAACCGGGAATTATGGCTTGTAGTAAGGGACAAACTGCTGGAGCTCAGCCGGGTCCCGATCAAAAGCCTACCAGCACTAAGCCAGTCAATGCTCCCGCGACTAGCAGTCAAAGTCAATACAATATTGAACAAGCAATTTCTGATAATGCTCAATTAAATACCATGGCTTTTGGCGGTCTGGGATTTTTGACCGGCAATACTTGTTCTGATTCATTTTTGCCCCCGGGTAAGGTTGCTGATTATTTTGGTTTTCAATATCTTCGCGATGTAACTCAGGCCGGTAAGGGACACAGCACTGATTTCGTGACTAATGCCGCTAATAATGTCTTAAAAACTTTAACTGCTACTCAAAAGGCACAGATGTTAGCGTTAGCTAAATCTCAAGCCAGTCAAGTTAATGAATTCGCTTTAAAGAGATTTCCGCTTATGGTGGCTTTCCGCCGTCAGCTCGATGGTACAATTCCATCTGGAACAACCGGATTAAGTAAGTCGGCAGTTATGAGTTATTCTTCTGATTTGTATGCTCTAGACGGGCAAATCAGCTTGGATCGCGCTAAACTATTTAGTTCAATAATTGGAACATTGAGCGCTGATCAAAAGGCCTATTTAGATACAATGGTGAAAGGTGGGTTTGCTTCTTGGGCGGCTTTGCCTGATCAATTAGATAAATCTAGTATGACCCACGATGAGAATGTTTTGATGATGACTTATGCGAGTGAAATGTTTGCTTGGTATGCTGGGGATGTTGAGGCTGATACTTATTTCTGCCCAGAACGACAAGCTGATTATTTCGGGGGATTCTATTTGAAAGATGCTCCAGCCATGGGTAATGCCGGCTATACGATTGACGAATCAATCACTGGTGATCAAGGGCAGGCGTTTATAAATGCGCTTAGCTCTACTCAAAAACCAATTATTACTAATATTATTACAACTCAAAAATCAGCCCTCAATGGCATAGTAGAAAAGCGACGAGCCATTGCCACTGAGTTAAGAAAATTATTAGCTGGCGGAACAGTTAGCGATAGTACTATACTGACATTGTCGCGTGAATATGGGGCTCTCGACGGCGAGATTTCCTATTATTACGCCACGGCTTTTTCTCAAGTTGGTAATACTTTAACTACTGCTCAAAAGCTAACTTTGACTCAGCTTAGAGGATTAACTGATTATCCTTGCGCCGTAACTAATGCCTATCTGTATTCAGAAAAAATCACTATGCCTACTGTTATTAATACTGATTTCCTATTTCAATAATAATTAATAAATAAATATATTATATGAAAAACAAAATTCTATTTTTGTCTCTCGCCTTAATGGCTTTAGTAGCTGTGCCGGCTCTCGCGGCTGATGATACTAGCGGAGTAGTTGTTGACGATTTATCTAAGAATGTTATTGTGCCGGTCACTCCCACTGTCACTGTACCAACACCTACCGTTGAGGCTTCAACTAAGGGAATTGATTCCGCCACAAAACTAAGTACCTTAATTACTCGTGGCCAACAATTAATATCCGTACGATTGACTTCACTGGCTGCTCAGAAAACTAAAGTGACAGCCAGTAAATTAACCGATGAACAAAAATCTACTTTGATTGCTACCATTGATGCTAATACTACTAAGTTAAATGATTTATTGGTGCAGATTAATGCTGGTACCGATTTAGAAACCGTTAGAGCTCAAGTAAAATCTATTCTGACCGACTATCGCATATATGGTGTAGTAATTGCTCAAGCTGAACAGACTCGCGCCTTGTTAGCCCTAAGTAATCATATTGATCTTTTATTAAATGATACAATTGTTAAAATTCAAGCCCGGTTAGATGTCGCTAAAGCCAAAGGCAAAGATGTTACAGCTAAACAGGCCGCCTTAGATGCAGCTAAAGCCAAATTGCCAGAAATTAAAGTGACCATTCAAGCCTTGATTGATAAAGTAAATGCTTTGACGCCAGCTGATTATCCAACTACTGCCAAGACCGTTTTAACAGAAGTTAAGACCGGAACGAAAACTGTTAGAGCTCAGCTATTACAATTGACTAATAATATTAAGGCTGCTCGCACTATGGTTTCAAAAAAGTAATATAGTTCTGGACACCAAAGACACCATGGACACCATTTTTCTTAACTTTTACGGTAAGGCCTAAGATCAACTACATACCGCACCCGGTTGACTGGATCGGCAAAATACGCGCCAACTTCAAGCGCCATAGTCCTGATAGCTTCCCAAGAGTGACCCAGATGAAAATACTCCCAATTTGGGAGTATTTTTAGCGCAATTAAATAAACAACAATAAAATAACATGGGGAATTATTCTGCCTGTTGCATATAATCGACAACAATACTAATAATTTTCTGGATAGTTGTATTGCAATTTTTAAAACTTATTCTATCTATTATTTCTACTCCATACTTTCGAATAAGATCACTAATAAGGGCATGTATAAAAGATTGCGTTGCGCCATCAACCCCTTCAAAATCTAAAATTATATCTTCACCTTTATCGATTGCTGGTCTTATTGTGTTATTGCGTAAATCACTTGCAATATCCTTGTTCTCGGCAAAACTGCCGACATATTCAAATAATTGTAATATCATCATATTAAATTAATTAATAAATTTAGGCAGTCTATATCTTTGTTTTTTACGTTCTCTGACCGCTTTTGAATAGGTATCTCTTATATAATCTAAAAGGTTCGTAAATTCGGCAGTGTTATCTAACGAAATATCAATTCCAACAATTGTTCCTTGCCATTTTGGCAAATCTTCTCTACTTGAATGCCTATCCTTTAATGGATCAGCATACAAAATAATTTCTGGTTTCTTTTTTCTTCTTTTCAATAATTTATACATGGCCGTTCCACTGTATATCATAAAAAAATCACTATTAACCGAGGCAATTGATTTAATAAAAAATAATCCGGCACCAGCGTTTCTTTCAGTTCCTCCTTCACGCTTTGTTGTTCCCGTGATTCCAGGAGTTAAGGCTAAGTTAATCGCTTCAATATCCGAGCCCACTTGATGAGAAAAATTTATAGTTTTTTTAATACCCAAACCCGTATCAGCAATTCCTATTCTAATGGTATTACTTCTTTTATAATACTGAGCCGATAATATGGCGCCAGTTTTTGAGCTAGCATGCTCTAAAACATTTCTTACTAATTCACTTACAATATACCTAATTGATTCAGACTGCTTTTGGTCTAAATGAAGCAACGGAATCATTTCTGTTATAAATCTTGTTAAATCATTAGAATTATTAACTATAGTTAATGGGATAAATCTGCCGGCTGGCTCATGGATATTAATTTGAATATTGCTTGGGATATTTAAAATTTTGAACAATCCCATTCTCTCAAAATAATGACTTGATGTCGCTTCAAATTTTTCACACTTTATTTGCTCTGGTTTTACAGTTAAGCCTAGAGCAGCTATCATAGATAACACTACTGGATGGACTGATATCCATTTTTTATTGGCCGTAATCTCTAATACCTCTGGATTAGATACGTCAAAACTATCCAAAAATGGATCTATATTACCTAAAAACGCACTATTTGGTAAATGTATCTGCATACACTAATTTTACCGGGAATTTGGATATTTTGTCAATACCTTCATTTACCGGGTAAATTAGCCAAATTTTAGACATAAAAAACTTCATTGTATTTTTACATGAAAGTGCTAGAATTAAATTGTTAAAGTAATTTACCTAAAATATGAAAAAAATAATCACCCTCGGAATCAAGCTTACAGACGAACATAAGCAAAGATTGGGAGCAATTGCAAAATTAGAGGAGTTAGAAAGTCCTGATTCTTCGGATAATTTCTTAAAAAAAACAAAAGGTGCGGATGTAATATATAGCAATGGAAATTATTTATTAGAAAGCCTACCAAAACTAAAAAATGTTTTTGTTACTTTTCCTTATGTTGAGTTAGGCGCTTTTGATTCTGAGGGATTAAAGAAAAATGGAGTTCTGGTGGCAAATGCGAGGGGAGGCAATAGAGATTCAATTGTTGAGTGGGCCATGTTCATGGCCATATCACTATTTAGAAAATTCAATTCCAAAATTAGAGCCAGTGAAAATTTCCCTTTTGAACTTCAAGAAAGCTTGCAGGATAAAAAAGTGCTTATAGTCGGACATGGAAGTATCGGCAGTCAAATCGCCGTTTTATGTAAGTCATTTGGAATGAATGCAACTTTTTTTGAACGAGGCGATAATTTAGTCTCCTCTTCCAAGGATGTAGATCTGGTTATTAATGCCTTGAATTGTAATTCTACAAGCAAGAACTTATTGAATGAATTATTTTTCATGAATCTTAAACCAGGATGTTACTATATCTCATTTGTCAGACCATATACATATGATATAGATGGATTAATCAAATCCATTGATGCTGGAATAGTTGCTGGAGCTGCCATAGATTGCGATCCGGAAAACTTTGGTGACACCGGAAATGAATTTTATAAAAAAGCCTTGGGCAATCCCCAAATATTAGTTACTGCTCATATTGCCTTCTCAACTAGGCAAGCCAGTTTGAATGGACGTGAAATTGCCATCCAAAATATTGAATCTTTCTTGAAAGACGAACCAAAAAATATAATAACAAAGAAATAAACCATGCTCAAGCCATCATTCTCCGAAAAAATTCATCAAATAGTCCGACGAATCCCGAAGGGAAAAACCTTGACCTACAAGCAGGTGGCGGAAAGAGCCGGCAATCCTTTGGCGTATCGAGCTGTAGGAAATATTTTGAATAAAAATCATGACAAGAATATTCCCTGCCATAGGGTAATACGATCAGATGGGAGTTTGGGCGATTATAATAGAGGAGAAAAGATGAAGAGACGGATATTAAGAGAAGAGGGAGCAATTGAATTAAAATATCATAAAAACAATCCGCTATAAGCGGATTGTTTTATTATCTAAATATAAAATTATCTAAGAAACCGTTTTCTTGACAGTTAATTTCGCCACGACATAATCATTTGCCAACTTATACACTAAAAAGGCAACGGTGACATAAATCAGATCACCAACCAGGGAATTCCTAAAAAATGGCAAAGCCAAGGTGAAGCAATTGACAAGCCCAGCCCAATTATGCGGATACCAACTAGTGAATTGCCACACGACAAAATTAGTAATGATGAAAAATATTATTGAAGATAGCAGTGAGGTCGCCAAAACGCCATACCATTTCAGCTGTCTGATAACGGCCCAACTCAAGAAATACGCACAGGCAATGCCTATATAAACAGACAGCATCAAAGGAAGACTGTAAAACCCGATGAAATAGTCACTTACTACCATAGCCAATAGCGGTATCAATATCCCCCACCATTTCCTGAGATAAAAACCGGTAAAAACCGACATAGCAATGATCGGTGTAAAATTGAATGGGTGCTTCATTAATCGTGATAGCGCCGCCAGACAAATTATCAAGACAATCAGCCAATAGTTGTTCTTGGACATACTTATTTATAATTATTTTTGATATGCAAATGGTCTTTTACTAGAATCATCAAATTCTTATACAACGTTTTTAATTCCGGATATTCTCTTGTGCGCCTTTTCATCCTCTCGATGTAATGAGGTGAATAGAAAAAACTGCTATAAAGCCGTTTCTTCCAATAGATTAATCGCTTAGATGATAACTTGCTCTTCAGCACGGGGATCTGAGAATCATATAGATCGGTGTTTTCAGTCATTAACTCTCCACGTTTCAACTGCTTACGCATCATGGTCCCAGGATATGGAATCACAAAGGCCAATTGTAGGATATCTAATGGCAAAGTAGTCAAAATTTTCTCGGTGCGCTCCATATCTTCTTCCGTATCATCTGGATACCCGAGCAGTATGCTTCCCATAGAAGCTAAACCGGCATTTTCTGTTTTCTTGAGTCCGACATTAATATTTTCAAACACCAACTTTTTATCCACATCATTTAAATTTTTCTGGCTTAATGATTCAATGCCATAAAAAATTTCCAAACATCCGGCTTTTTTCATTTTCTTGAGTAGTAAATCAGAAACTCTCCTCAAGCTCCCAAAACAAGCCCAGGAAATTTTTATCTTCTGCTTGATTATTTCATCGCAAACAGCCAAAGCATGCTCTTCATTAACCATAAAATCATTATCCAAAAATCGTATATAATTTACCTTGTACTTTTTTATCAAATATTTAATTTCCTCAACCACTTTCTTAGGTGACCGACAAATCAATTTCTGTTTCCAAATCAAAGGGCTGACGCAGAAGGAACAATTAAACGGACAACCGCGCGAAGTCAGCATAACCGAAAATCTTTGCCTGCTCAAAGGAATTGAAGAAATCAATCTCTTGTATTTGTGCCAAGGCAGACCCTCTCTATACGGCAGAGACAGCTCATCGATATTTTGAATTCTCAATCTTGGTTCAGTAATTACAACTTTACCCTTATTTAAAAAAGATATACCCTTTACTTCATTGGGATTAAATTTTCCATTTTTAATTTTTTGCAATAATTCCACAAATATAGCCTCTCCTTCTCCTAAAACGACAAAATCAACACATTTATTAACTACAACTTCTGGATCGCCTGATGGATGAGGACCACCAAAGATGATTTTGCATTTCAAGGCCTGTTTTAACTTCCTAGATAGCGTAAGGCTATTCTTCAAAGTGCTCGTCAAGACAGACAACGCGCAAACATCTGGCTTGAATTTTATAATATTATTTAAAAAGGTTTCATTGGACAAGTCCAGGCGCTGAAAAATTTTCACTTCATGACCGGCTTGCTTGGCTACCGCCGCTAAATAACACAACCCCAATGGCTCGTTGGCCATAGAGGAATATGTGGGTGAAAGCAATGATGGATCTATTAATGCTATTTTCATATTCAATGTCGTAATTATAATACAAATTGCACTTAAATTCTAGCTGGCCCGAGAACACTCAAGCACTCCATAATTTCTTAAAAACCTCTCTCATATTGTGAGCAAGAGTGGCATCGTGAATTTCAACTAGATAAAATGGATGCTGTCTAGTCACAATCATTATTAAATAATCTCCCCCAACCCAAACCGAGGAAGTATAGTTCGAGCCATCATCATATCTAATATTTCTTGCTTCACCGGAATGCTTCTTCTTCATCTCTTGTTCAACTTCAGAGCTATTGCTAAAAATCTGCATTTTGCATTTTTTGCCCAGCGGAGTCTTCCAATACCAATCCACCCAAGTTCTGTATTGTTCAATTAAGCTGTGATCTTGGAATCCCCACCAAATTCCATCCGTGCGTAAGATATCTTTCTCCCATTTCTCGGTATTGTCATACAAAAAACTTTCCAAGTCGCCTTCCTCCACAAAACGAATCTTGGGGACGGGGTAGTTTTTATCTGGAGTGATTAATGAAAGGTCATTAATCGCCTTCCTTATTAATAATTCTTTTTCTTTCAACTCTCTCTTGGGCCTTTCCACAATTTGCTCTAGGTTCTGAGGGGGAAGCGGCGAGAAATACAATACTTTATCGGTTAAATCTTCGACAATTATGCCTTTTGATTGAAGGCTTTGAGCCACATTATAGACGGTGGCCCTATTTATCTTGGTTAATTTTGAGAGTGTGGCCGGCGTAGCCTTGCCATTCTTGAGTAATGACAGATAGACTTTTATTTCCTTGTCATTCAACCCTATTTTGCGAAGTGTTTCTTGGACTGACATATGAATTATAATTATTAATACTAATTTCATTATACCCTGTTGTCAGATATTTGTCAACATTTGTTCGACAATACTTGACAATATTAATTAAGTGTGCTATACTTACATATTAATAATAAATTAATTAAATTATATGGACTGCCTACTTCAATTCAAAAAAGACTCCGGCTTCGCACTAGGTTTACTGCGAGACAATTTAGTATATGACATAAGTAACCAATGGCCATCACTCAAAGATTTTTTAGATTATGTTGGCAAAAACAATCAAGAAATCATTCCGATTTTAGCAAGCATCAAGCTTGATAAGGGCCAAGGCATGCCTTACGAAAAAATTTATGATAAAATATTGCCTCCTATTTATTCTGAAAAAATATATGGCTTAGGTATAACTTACAAAATCAGTGAAATCGATAGAGTCAAAAGGTCTGGCGACTCAGCTCACGGCAATGCCGTCGAAACCGGACGATTAATTTCCTTCTACAAGGGCGATCATCATAATTGCGTCGGACCGACCGGCACATTAAATGTCAGAGGCGACTCCAACATTACTACTCCGGAGCCGGAGTTGGCAGCCGTCCTATCTGACAAAGGCAAAATCCTGGGCTACACCGTCTTCAATGATATTACCGCCTATGATCTGGAAATGAAAAGCTCACTATTTACTCCAGAAGCCAAAGAGTATATCGGGTGTTGCAGTATGGGACCGATTTTTGTACCAAAAGAATACTTCGGCGACATGCCAAGATTAAAAGTGACCCTAAAAATAATTAGGGACGATAAAATTATACTAGAGAGGGGCTCAAGAACTGATTTAATCAGGAAAGAACCGCAAAAATTAATCGACGAATTGTGCCAATATAGGCATATTCCCAACGGAACAGTTGTCACTCTAGGTTCATCCGTAATTGTGCCTGACAAATATGCTCTTCGGGAAGGAGACGAGGTTATTATAGAAATTGAAAAAATAGGAATACTGAAAAACAAAGTCAGAAAAATGAAATAAATGAATAATTAAAAAACTTAATTCTTAACAGCTTCTACTGCCAAACTCTCTAACGGCATTCCTTGATATTGCTTCTTACTTATCTCCTTATTCTCTCCCATAATATTAACCTCAAATCCTGCCTGCTTTATTATTCCAATATAATCATCTTTCAACAGCGCCCCACCAACGCATCCGGCAATAAGGGCCTCATCGCTTCTCTGTTCTTCTGATAAACTATCCAAAAGTACAATATCAGACACATACATTCTTCCTCCTGATTTTAATACTCTATACGCTTCCTTAAATACTTTCAATTTGTCTGGATCAAGGTTAATCACACAATTACTAATTACAATATCAATGACGCCATCTTCAATC
>CAIPBY010000039.1 GCA_903863425.1 Candidatus Buchananbacteria bacterium
AATTTCGGCCTGAGCATTGCCAGGCCGGAACCCCGTGGACAAATAAGGCGGCGGGTGCCCCGGCGTCGTTAAAAGTAGGCTGGTTTCCACGGGAGATAGCTTGCCAGTCCGAAGACCGGGGCAATTTTGTTTTGAAAGGAGCCACCCATGGCCAAAAGCCTAATACTACTCATCGGTTTCCTAATAGCCTGTGCAGCCTGGATATGGCTCTGTAACGACTGCGTAACCCACGGCCCCAGGACAAGGGTGCCGATTGAGACGGGAGGTGTAAGATGAGTGAGGATTTTAAACCAGTTATAGGATCAATTTGTTTTGGTAGAGGTGATAGGGCAGGAGTGACTGAAAATGAACTTGGAATGACTAAGGTATTACAGTCACAGAGCACAATAATTGGTAAATTAGAAGCCGAACTCACCGCCTTGCGGGAGCTGGTAAGGGAGATAAATTCAATAAAATACGATTGTTTTGGCAAATCTTATTGGACTAAGATACAAGAAATCCTCAACCGCCCCGAGGTCCGGGCGCTCCTGGCGGAGAAGGAGGGAGAGTGATGAAATATTTTTGGGTAGCGATAGGCTGCGTGTGTTCCCTTCTTATGGCCTCACAATCTTTCTTGGCTTACCTTTGACTATCATAAGCTATGGACCATTTATACATGGAGGTTGATGTATAATGTATACATATCATGAGCTGATCTGCTCAGATTCGAGAAATATGTCAGATGTTGCTGATAAATCAGTCGATATTATTATTACATCTCCGCCTTACCCTATGATAGAGATGTGGGATTCTGTTTTTAGCAAATTGAACCCCAGGGTATCCGATGCTTTAACAAATGAAAATGGCGATCAGGCATTCGAGATAATGCACCAAGAACTTGACAAGACGTGGTATGAATCATTTCGTGTTTTGAAGGAAGGTGGATTTGCATGCATCAATATTGGCGATGCCACTAGAACCATAGGCCACAGATTTCAGCTTTATTCTAATCATTCTCGTATTTTAAATTCTTTCAAGAAAATTGGTTTTGATACTCTTCCCGTGATCATTTGGCGCAAGCAAACTAATGCCCCTAACAAGTTCATGGGGTCAGGGATGCTCCCTTCGGGTGCCTATGTCACTTTGGAACATGAATATATCCTACTATTTCGTAAAGGAACTAAAAGGATTTTTCAAAAACCCGAGGAGAAACTGATGAGGCAAAGAAGTTCCTTCTTCTGGGAAGAAAGAAATAAATGGTTCTCTGATATTTGGTTTGACCTAAAAGGGGTATCTCAAGGAATTAAACATAATGGGACGAGAGACAGGAGTGCTGCCTTCCCTTTTGAACTAGCTTATCGACTTATAAGCATGTATTCTGTACAGTTGGACATGGTCCTTGATCCTTTTATGGGAACGGGAACAACAGTATTAGCTGCAATGGCGGCAGGTAGAAACAGTATCGGTATTGAGATTGACCCATACTTTGAAGAACATACAGTTAGGAGTGCAATGAATTCAGTTCAAGGATTCAATAAGAGAATTTCTCAACGTTTCTCTGATCATTTGGAATTCGTAAATGAATATCTGAGCAAAAAAGGGCCGTTGGGATATATGAACAAATATTATAAATTCCCTGTCATGACAAGACAGGAAATTGAATTAAAAATCCCTTATCTTAACTCTATAACTCATAATGGTGAAAAACATATTTGTGTTACATATTCAGAAGACCCAAAAATAATAGGACTTGAAGAGATTGCTATTAAAAATCCTACGGTAATAGAAAAGGCCAGAAAGCAACCCAGGCTTGCTTTCGGATAATTGTCCTCTATATAGAACCCTCCAACATATCTTATTCATTATCATCATGGTCGTGA
>CAIPBY010000040.1 GCA_903863425.1 Candidatus Buchananbacteria bacterium
ACTGATATTCAAAAAGTCATCCTCAGACCTAAATGATCCCAATATTGGCGTTAGACCATTGAATATAACAAATCGGCCGTCTTTTCCATCCAATATCTTTTTGCCCAAATTCTCCAGGCTAAGTCGCCAACAATCTTCTACAGCTATTTTTTCTAATGTATTACTCATATACTTAAAGTATAATACAAGTCGTAAAAAGCTGCACCTAAGGTTTGAAAAATTTTTGGAATATTTTTTGATTCTACCGATCTTAATCCGGCATTTATTGTCAAACCATCCCGACTTTCAATTCTCTCACAAGCAAAGATACATCCATTATGATATAGCCCATCAGTACTCTATGTAGCTAAAAGCAACCACTCCCCAGTACCTTAATTCAATAATTCAATACCCTATCCTTGATTGATAATAATTATTGTCAACCATCCCTCAGTCACCAGTGTGGTCGATCACTGGTGACTTTTTTAATTTTTAATTAACTAACTAATCAATTAATAACTAAACAAACCAATATGGAATCAATCAATCAAGTCATCTCAGCTTATCGTGGCTCACCAACCACGGCCAAAATGGTGAAGGAGGAAATCGCCAGGAGGTATGGCGAGGATGAAGCCTCAAAATATAACCCCTACACTTCTTGTCTAACCTTTCGCAGATGGCTTCAATATGGCTATCGTGTTCGCAAGGGAGAGCGAGCGATTAGAAGCATCACTTATCTTGAAGAAAAAGACAAGTTGGGAAATATTATTAATACCTACCCCAAAGGCGTCGCGCTTTTTCACCGCCTCCAAGTAGAACCAGTCTCTTAAAGCTAATTAACCATTAACATCTATATATGTTTAATTCTATTTCTAATTTAGAATTCAATGCTTTCTCTGATTTTGCCCCCTATAATCCTCCTGGTTTATTCTTTAAATTATTTCGTCCTTGGATTGATTTATCTGGTGAGCCATGTCCAATTGGGCCATCTCCAGACAATAAGCCTAAGATTAAGGCAGAAAGGAGAAAATATGTCCGAAGTTAACTCGTTTAATCAAGAGTTGCTTGATTGTAGCGCTCTTATAATCAACTATGACAAGCGAATCAAGTGCCGACACAGATATAAAAGCGTGCCATTGTTCGATTTCCAGAACGACGAAACGGTCTTTATAGGTGTCTGCAGAAAATGCGGGCAGACAGAGCAATAACTAATTAACTTATTATTTTATGATTGAAAATGATAACAGCAGGCCAATGACTGTTAGCTCTTTGCATTTTCCTCGCCGAATCGTCCCGTTTATCCGTATTGCCAATAATTATCTGCTGGCTTGCGGATTTAAGGGCGGAGACAAAATTAGCTTGGAATACAAGCAGAATAAATTAATAATCACCAAAATCATATGACCATCAACGATTTTAATAAAGTCCAAGTCAATTATAATGTCAAACGCAATGCCGAGAACCAAGTGGTGGAAAAAAGCACCATGGTAAATATTCGTTGCGATTCTACAGAAGAAGCGATCGAACTTTACGATCAAATCAAAAAAAAGCTCAACGGCGAACTCTCTGGTGAGCTTCATAAAAATGAGGACAACACCAACGGCTCATTGGGATTGTTTGAAAGCCGAGATGAGATCGGCGACTGTCCCAAGTGCGGTAGCCAATTGAAACTAAGAAAAGGTCAAAATGGGAGCTTCTGGGGCTGTAGTAATTATCCTAAATGCCGTTACACCAAACAAGCGTAAGAAATAGCAAAAAGCTCTGGTTCAATAGCACGGATCAGGGCTTTTATAGTCCATTTCTCGTCATTCAGCGGTCGCTAGAGGGGTTTTTATCGCTGAAATGATATTTATTATCTAATGCCGAATTATATGCTTAAAACCATCAATAATCGCCAGGTCTATGTCTTGAGGAAATATCAGACTAGAGAGAATTCTAATGTCTGGAAATGTTTATATTGTGGCAGACTATTTATTAAGCACAAGATGTTTTTCGATTATAAATTTTTGAGAAAGCCAGATAAGACATATTGCCCAACTTGTTTGGCATATTACAAACATAAGATCTTTTGGGTAGCAACTTAGTATCGCGCTAAATATCCATCAACGTAATTGCCCCGAGTGGCCAGTCATCTCGAGGCATTACTGTTGATTTTTAGACGGCTTTTTGGTATTATCTAATTACATAACCTAACCCATTGGACTTATCTGGTGGCATGGTTGAAAGACTCATGACAATACTAACCCCCACGGTTAGCAACTTGTCATGAGCCATGTCTGGAAACGGACATGGGCCGTAAGGCTAGCTGGCGTGGGGTTTTGTGTTTGTGCAATTCTCGCCAGCGCTAATGCTGGTTTTTATTCACTTAATATTAATTATGAAGAAATTACTAATTATATTCGCTTTGGCCGTAGCTTTTATTTCTATTATTACCGGGTTGATGATATTTTATAAAAGTCAATCAGTTAAAATGCAGGAGGCAAAAGAAATTAATGTCATTAAACAGCAACAAGTCAAGGAAAAGGCGGTTTTAGAGTTGGAGGCACAGCAGAGGAAGCAAGAACGTGATGCTACTCCAAAAGCTTATAATGACTGCGTTGAGGCATATCGTTTTCAATATCTTGATAAAAAAGTTGCTATTGGATTAATGAGCCCAGGCTATGCCACTAGGGCCAAAAGCTACATAATAGAAACAGATCCCGCTACATCACTTAAGGCAGAGAGTGAATACCAGCTCACACAGGGTATTTGTAAGGATTTGCCCATAAAAACTGACAAGGCATGCCAAGAGGTAGTAGCTCAGGCGGATAAGCCGTTAAGAGCCGCGTATGAACAACAGTGGCACGCCTGTGCTGAGAAATATATTAAATAGTAATAAATCATATGATTCTATCCGACGATTTCAAAAAGCTGATTTCAGTCTCGGTCTGGGCTATCGCCATAGTCGCTTACTTGGTGGTTTTTATTTTTTCGGCTGTCTCGATTGCCAGCTTTTTGGGGGATATTAAGATCGGCAATAACTTCATTAGCAATAATCAGATGTTTTTTGCTCAGTTGATCGGCTATTGGCTAACTGCGCTAATATTATTACTAATAACGCTCAAGAAGTATCGTTATTTGGGCTATAAATTGCTATTAGCTGTAGTAATCTTATTGACAATAATCAACGGCTTGCCAAGCATAGGAATGTGGCATAGTGAATATAGTCTATGGTACAATTTTCTTTGGAGTGTTTTGGTTATAGCTGGATTATTTGCGTATTTATCCATCTACTTATTGGCTTTTTCAGTTTTAGAATATCTGTTTAAAGTTAATTTGAAGAAGCCAATCCTGATAAATAAGAAGATCTTGGTGGCGCTGGCTGTTATCGCCATAGTATCCTTGTTAATAACTTTTGGGTTTTCTTTCGTTGGCCTGCCACATGATTGGATAATATAGGATTATATAAAATTTTGTGAATTTATTATGAGACTAGTATAGTCAATTATGTCGTGTAGGCCTATAACTTGACTTTTTTCTCAAGATTTGGCATAGTAGTAGTAATAATTTAACTAAAAGATCTAAATTTTAAGCAATTAAAGCATGGTTTTAAGGCCTCAAGCATAGAAACGGTTTATACTTGAGGTCTATGTGGGAAACTGTATGGGACGTCTGAAAGGATGCCGGCGGCGTGGAACTATTTTTATTTATCCAATTTTATATATAGATGGTAGTACCAAAATCAAAATAAACAAAAATAATATGAAAAAGAAAGTCGGATTAATTATTTCACTTGTTGTAATAGCAACTGGCCTAATGTTTTCATTACAGGTTAGTGCTGAAACTGGC
>CAIPBY010000041.1 GCA_903863425.1 Candidatus Buchananbacteria bacterium
CACTATTCTTATATTCAAACTAAATTTAACCTTCAAAGAGATCCTTACCAAATTTTTTGCGTAAAGAATCGTTTGAAGCAAAATAATATATTTGATAATTTGGCAGGATATATCCATCCTAAAAAAATAATCGATTATCATAAAAAATTTGGGATTAATTATTTCAAAATAATTGGTCAGCCCAGTTCGGACAGAAAGAGAACATCAGCAGAGAGCCGGAAGTCAATCGACGCCTATTTATTCGACAAGATTCCCAAAAATCTTTTTGAGTTAATTGTTTTTACGTATCTAAGGCATCCGGTTTCACATATTTTGAGATTAAATGGTAATGATGACAAGAGTATACAGAAGATAGGTGGGTTCACTAAGAGCGAAAACAAGTTATATGATATCTTTTTTAAGATAATAAGAATAGATAAGATTTATAAAAAATATAGTAACAAATTACCTTGGGTTGTGAAGCTTCCTTTTAGCGTAAAGAATGAATTAAGCAAAATTGACCGTTCAGAAAAGATTTTGGTTGCAGGCTGCGGGCTTGGGCAGCATTTGTTGGAATTGAAAGAAATGGGGTTTCAGGAAATATGGGTAACCGATTTATCAGGATTTGCCATTTTAGAAGTTAGAAAGAAATATCCTTTTGTAAAATCTTTTTCTTGTCCTACGGAAGAGTTGTATAAAAATGGGTTAAGGGATTTTGTCGTTTTGGATATTCATAATTTACATCAAGTCGAACCAGGAGAATTGGGAAATTATTTGAAAAGTTTAAAAAAAATTTCAAAAAGACTTATTTTATCATGGATATATGAACCGGAAAGGGGGGATTCTGTCAAAAGTGATATTCCGGAATTAGGGATTATTTACCATCACAACATAGAAATCGTAACAAAGTTATTGGGAATGAAAAAGATAAATGAGTTTAACTATGAGATGATAAATAATCAAGTATTTTTTAAAGACAACAAAAAACATATAAATAACATGGTTGGCGGAGTTTTTATTCCTATTAAAAAATAATATGTTACACTCATTAAGTGCCAATAGGAGGAAGGCTTGGATTGGAATTGGGATTTCTGATCGTTATGTGCCAGTTTTAAAAAGCATGGGCAAGGTTATTAAAAATAATAGTTATTCAGAATTAATCATTATAATTGCAGATAAAATTGATTGCAAATATAATTTGAGAGATAGGAAGGAATGTGTAGAAAATTTATTTGATTTGGCTTCCCAGATAAAGATTCCTAATTGCCAGTTAAAGGTGGTAAGCTATGGATTCTTGCATGACAACAAAGAGTACTTGGGTATTTTGGAGAAATACAGGAAAATGCTTGATGAAGATTCTGATTTCAAGAATAAGGTTATTTCTCTGGTACGAGAAAATAGACAAGGATTGAAGGATGAGAGATTGGCACAAGCGTCTGGCTATGTCTTAGAAGAAATTTCCGGGGCTCAGTTTTTCAAAAATAAAGGTTTTGTAAAAATTGGTCCGGATGAAAAAGAAAAGAAATTTGATAAATTAATTATGGAATTTTCTGATTTAACAGAGGAGGATTTCAATAGATTTTGATAATGGCATAAATTTTAATTAAATTATGAAATTAATAA
>CAIPBY010000042.1 GCA_903863425.1 Candidatus Buchananbacteria bacterium
AATTAAAAATTTTTACTCTTATCAAGATAGTTTTGCAGTATTAACATGGCAGAAATATCATCCTCATTTTTCCCTGGCGATAATTTCTGCGCTTCTTGCGTGGAATATCGTTCATCCAAAACTTCAATCACCACATCAACCTCCTCACCTAATTTCTTCACAAATTCCCTCACTCTTTCCGCTTGAATTGATTCTTTACCCTTAGTATCTATGGGCAAACCAATAATAATCTTCTCAATTCTTTCTGATTTGATAATTTTTTTTAGTTCCTCAATTAATTTATTCCAATCTTGACCTGGCAAAATTTCATACGGCAAAGCCATGCCACTTTCCGTGTCAGCTATTGCAATTCCAACTTTTGCATCACCGTAATCTATGCCAAGTAATTTCATAATATTTAATGACTCAATTTTATTTCAAATTTTTTAAAAAATTTTATAGCTAATAAAATAAGTAAAGATATAATAAACATCGCCAAAGCTCCTATACTACCCGTATGTAAATTAAAAAAATCTTCAATACGCGCATCTTGCGGATTTTTTGGATTATATAATACCTTAACATGTTCTCCAAAATATTGTTTGGAATAACCGCTTGCTATAGCATCGAATGTAGAAATACGGCCATCTTTTAAGGTAAATTGTACGACGGCAAAAGTTGAAAAACCTAATTTACTGCCGGCATTAAATTTTGAAACAAAATCTACAATAACACCGTCAGCCTCTATTGAATTGCTGATAAATTTTGATTCATTAATATAAGAATAAATACCCCAAAATATCGAAACTATTGCCAAAACAATAGCCGCTACTCTAAATATTTTTACCATTAACGAAAACATATTTTATAATTATTGCGTTAAAATTTCATATCCCTCATCCGTAATGGCAACAGTATGCTCGAAATGCCCACTCAAACTTCCATCTTTAGTGACAATCGTCCAACCGTCTTCCAGAGTTTCTATTTCCCAGCCACCAACATTAACCATGGGCTCAATCGCCAGACACATTCCCGATTTCAGAATCACTTCCGGGAAACTCCCGCCCACATAGTTTGGAATTTGCGGATCTTCATGTGCTTTATATCCCACACCATGGCCGACTAATTGCTTCACAGCAGAAAATCCAGCTTTCTCAACTTTATCTTGGATTATCTTGGATATTTCAGACAGCTTAATCCCCGGAGCCAACGCTTCAATTCCTGCCATCAGAGCATCCTGAGTGGTGTCAATTAATTTATATGCCTCCTTGGAAACTTTACCCACAGCGACCGTTCTCGCCATATCCGTAAATAATCCCTTGTACTCCAACCCGCAATCAAGACCGACAATATCGCCATCTTTGAGAATTCTCTCCGAAGGAATGCCGTGAACCACCTCATCATTGACCGAAATGCACAAAGCCGCCGGATACGGGTGAGGAGCCCATGGAGCGTCATAATTCTTGAAGCTGGCTGTGCCTCCAGATCTATCAATTAACTCTTCAGCATACTCATTTAGCTCTCCTGTCGTTATTCCTGGCTTAACCTTCTTAATCACAGAATCCAACACTCCGGCAAGGATTTTCCCGCCTTCTTTCATGATTTCAATTTCTCGTTTGGTCTTTGATTTAATCATGAATTAATTATATACAAATAAATCCCTTTTGGCTAATTTTATTTAATTTATTTGTGTAAATTTAGAGAAAATATTTTTAATCTTTATCTCAAACCCACCTTTTTAAAAAGGTGGGGCCAAAACGCAAGCGTACAAAATCATGGCCAATTTTCCCTGCACTCACTAAGGCACATGCGCTCCTGCTGGAGCTATATG
>CAIPBY010000043.1 GCA_903863425.1 Candidatus Buchananbacteria bacterium
AGGGAATAGTTGGCTTTACTAATAGCGATCCAAGAGCAATAAAATTGATGATGCGATTTTTTCAAGAAGTCTGTAAAGTTAAAAAAGAAAAATTTAGAGGCTATATCCATATACATCCCCATTTGGACGCAAAAAAAGCAGAAAATTATTGGTCTAAAATTTCCGGAATATCATTAAAGCAATTCTATAAAACATACCGAAAGCCAAACAAATCCAGTCAAAACAAAAAAGATTCCTTACCTTATGGCACACTTGATATATATGTTTTCAATACAGAATTGCTTTTAAAGATTCAGGGCTGGGTAAACGGCATATGTAAAAACTTAAAAATCTGTAATTAAATTTCTATGCTTATCAGAATTATAATGGGTCTAATAGGCGTGGCCATCGGCTTCTTCATGGTTTGGAAATCAGATAAATTCGTAGAAAATGTCGGATCATTGGAATGGGCGGAGAAATTCTTCGGACCTCGGAGAAGCTCAAGCGGTTACAAGGTGATCGGCATTATCATAATTCTTCTCTCCTTTATTGTGATGACCAATATGATTGGCGGATTAATTATGTTTGCTCTAGGGCCTCTATTTAGAGGTGGAGCAACGCCACAATAATTTAAAATAACAAATACGGGCCCTTAGCTCATTTGGTAGAGCACCTGCTTTGCAAGCAGGGGGTGATCGGTTCGAGCCCGATAGGGTCCATTCATCTACACAAATTAATCGCCGAAAAGGCGATTTTTTGTTATAATAAATTTATATGGAATCAATAGAAAACAAAACTCTTTCAAACCAGGAAGAACAAGATGAAAACCAAATCTCTGGCAGAAAAATTAATCGACAGGGCATGGTTAGTTACCGTGGCAAAGTCATTACTTTGGGAGCGGAAAACAAAAATAAAGAAGCTGTTGAATTAATAGACGGTGTTATTGCGATTGTAAATGAAGATAAAGAAATTGACAAAATTTACGAAATTCCTAATTCTGCCGTTTTGACCGAAAAGGGAAATAACATTCATATCAACAAAAACGAAATAACTGAATTAAATATCAATGAACTGCCTGAAGATTTAAAGGCAAAACTGGAAGAATTGAAGGGTAAACTGCAAGAAGGAGCGTCTATTGACGCCCGAACTCAAGGCCGAACCGAAGGAGAGTATTTTGAAGAATATAAATTAGAGTTAATTAGATTTTTGGAAGAAGAAAAAATCGTGGAGTATGGCGACAAGGGCGAAATCATTTGTGATTTAGAAAAAATAAAGGGAATAAATCATTCTGCTTTGGAAGGCCGCGGCATGAGAAATACCAAAAGAAACGGCCAAGTGGTTTTGAACTGGCAAAAAGCGCTTTTTGAAATATTTTTCGGACGCCAAGTCTATTCCAAAGAGGATTATGAGAAAAAGATACATGGCGACTCCAAGATAGAACCCAAACCTCTTTTCTACGCTCCGAGCAAAGAACAGGCTTTTGACGAAAAAGCTATAGCCACCGCAGAATTCTACCTCACCCCCCTTGAAATTAATGGCAAGCCACAAAGCATCAATGCCGTTTACCGAGAAGAACTGGGTTACAGCGCCGAAGAAGCCGAAATAGCGCTTCGTGTCTACGGTTCTCAATATGGCCAAGGCGACAGAAATAATGACGGTAAATTATTGGTCATCAATAACCGGGGTAAATATGTATCAATCAGTTCGGATTGGATGAGAAAGCATGCTTTCAGTTCCAAATTTTGGTCAAGCCCCCGAAGAGAATTAGGAAAAGACAAATATGCGAATTTAAGAGAGAGCGGCCTGCTGACCAAGGATGATTTTAATTTTCAAGAAACCAGTCCAATGGGACAAAAATTAAGGGGCTCCAAAACAATCAGAGAAAACGGATCAATCTCAGCCAATACCTATTTTGAAGATGAGGAAGGAAAAAAACGATCCCTAAACGCTCAATACGCCCTTGGCGAAGATTTTACAGGAAAAGAAATAGTGAAGCTAACAGATAATCAATACGGCATAGTAACGGAAACTCATGGCCTAAGAAATGAGGGACTAAAAATGATAACGCATATTTTCCGTCCGAGTCCGCCGGAAATAATTAGAAAAAAACAAGCTGAATACAAAGAAAAACACGGGAAAGAACCTAGGTCGGGCAGTATATCCATTGGTTTGCGTGATGATGATTTTCCGGGCATAGAAAAGCTTCAAGAAAGCAAATTTATCCAACCACAAAGAGAAGGTGAAAGCGATGAAAAATTCTACCAAAGAATAGCCGAATTCAATGCGGTTAGAAACTACAGCCAATTGGAAATACTTTCTGACGCCTTATCTGAAAAAGCCGACATCGGCCTGCACAACCTCTCATTGCAAGAACAAAATTGCATCACCACTTACGCTTTCCAAAAAGGCGACAAAAATTTCGACCGACTGGTGGCATTTTGCAAGGAATACGGCGAGGCTGGAATTAAAACTTTCCTCTCCTGCGAATACGGCACTGATATGGGTGATAAAATTGTGGCTTTGGGAGAAACTCTTGATCGGGCGATAGCAGAAAAAATATTTGCCAAGTACAATGAAGTAGCCACGCTAGCACAGGAAGAATCCGATCAATTAGTAGCCGACATGACGGACAAAGAAATAACCGAAAAAGAAAAATTAAGCATAAGAGAACATCTTTTGCATAGAGGCAAAAAACTGTTAGAAGATTTTTATCTCTTAGCCAAAAATAAAAGTCCCAAGGAGCTTCTAGACAGACTAGAACAAATCAAAACTGACATCATGCTCTTTACCGCCACTTTCAAATCTTTGGCCAAAAGAGGTGAGGTTAGTTTGGCCGAAATTAATGGAGTAGAATTGGAAACTAAACCAGCTGAAGATTTATCCCCTGCTGAAAAAGATGAAATGATGAGAATATTTCTAGGAAATAGGGTTTCTGGCTATAGTGAAAAAAGATTAGCGACCTGGACTAGTGAATTTTCAGAGGCCATGGAATCAAAGGAAGCAACTTTTTATATAGTTCGCACTTCTGGAAAAATTGTTTCGTTTATACGATCTCAACCCACAGAAGATGATAAAATTTATATCGGCTCTCTAAATGTAAGACCGGAAGCAAAAAGTTCCCAGCTAGGAACTGCTATGATGAAAGAAGTAGTTGATAAACTAGCTGAAAATAATATTGTTACCTGTTTAATCAATGCCAAAAAGAAAGACCTACTTGAATTCTTTAGGCAAAAATTAAAATTTAAAACTACAGAAATAAAAAATAATTATAAAGGCAGTGGAGAAATGTATTTACAGTTGGAAAGGAATGACTTGGGTGCAATGAAACGATCTCAGGAATCATTAGCCGCCTAAATAATTACAAAGAAGCTTTATAGCTATCATCTTCAAATAAAGACTTGGTCTTCTTCCACATAAATTCAAAAATGGTTTTATGCATCTTGGCAATATCGGCATCCTCTATTATGAAGCCGATTTTTTTATTCTCATTCAGAGTCATATAACTCACCTTATTATCATAAATTTTCATGACAGTAAAAAATGGATAGACCTTGCCATCAATCAAATGTATATCAGTTATTGATTTATCATAACTGCTTGCCGCTTTCCTAACATAATCACAATCAATTGTAATTATTTTTTGCATTATCCCTTTGATTTTTCTTTCCTTTTTATATTGCTCATTCAATTTGGGAAAATATTTCTTTACTGCCTCATTATCTATATAAGCATAAATATCGGACTTACTATTGAGACTATCAAAAGTCAATTTTAATAGTCCTTCTTCCCCCTCAAAATACTGGATTCCCGGTTTGCCGGAAATAAGGTTAAAGTCGGAAACCAGCGAACCAAGCACTCCGTCAAGCGCCAATTGCGCGTCTTTGGCCTGTCTTTCCTTCTTTTCCACTAATTCCTTGATCTTCAAGGGATGAGCCACTTGGAAAATAGCCACCTTGCCCGGATCTTCTGTCTTCTCAATTAAGCCAAATTCAACTAATTGCTCCAGAATTTTGTAGACTAATCCCCTTTTAATGGGGATTTTTTCGTTTAATTCAGCCGTTTTTGAGCTAATTTTACCGGCTGGCAAGGCGCCAGACTTAAGTAAAACCTCGTAAACTATGGCCTGCTCTTTGGTTAAGCCGGATTGGGTTAAATGTTGTGAGTACATATGGTTGGTATTCCTCCCTCCCTTTACGAAAGGGAGGGTTGGGGAGGGTTTAATAATTATTTCCTTATCTTCATTATACTCCTGTTTTATTTATTTGTCAAGAGCTTGTGACATTTTATTTGTTAATTTTACGATTTTATAGTATCTAAGTTTAGATAATTTAATTAATACATAATAATTATTGCCACACACTCTTGACAAATTATTGAGTATGTGCTATAATGGTTTGTTAAGCTGAATTAAGAAAGAAGAGAGCTTACAACAGAACCTTCAATCAAACATAAGCACCACCCCATAATGAAGTTCCCCGATTGCCAAGAAGAGATGGCGAAAGGAGACCTAAAAGGGGCGATCAATAGATTATAAACAGTGCGGACTTGCTTTGCAGGACAAGGCAAGACTCCAGTGACTATAATCACCATCCACCATAAAGAAGAGAGAGCTTTATCAGGATGCCAACAATTAATTAGAAAATATTGAAAAACTCTCTCCGCCCGAGAAGAGTTTTTGTTTGCTTGTCGCAAACAGCTCAAATTGGGCGGGAGAATCATGCGGAAGAGAGAGCCACTGGCTTGAGGGATCAGTCCCCTAAGCCGGAGCAAACAAGACAAACACGAGAGCAGGCAACAATTTATAAAATACAGGCCAATGCTTTCAATAACAGTCTTCTGCATAATTTTCCCGCTAAACGCTGCGGGAGAGAACATTAAAATGTTTTGCTTGATGTGGACTATCGAAGAGAGAAATCTATTTCAAACAAAACATCACTCAATAAGGTATTAAACCATCGCCAGAGTGACGATTGTTGGACCGAGAACCCGGCTTGATGAGTTGCGCGACACGCTTGTCCGCGCAAACATCCCGGGATCACGAATCCTTTGCCAAGTGTCTATCTATTCGAGACAGACATTTCCAACGAGCGAATTAACCACTTGCTCTTTGGAAGAACTGTCTTGATTAGCCTTCAGGCTACGGGAGCATCTTGCGAGGAACTAATCATTGACGAACTTTGACAACTGAATCAGTTTATAGATTAAAACTTAATTTTTTAATTTAGTTTAAATATTAATAATTCTCGGCGCCAGTCCATGTGGCTGGCGCCGGGATTTCACGGACACCAAAAAGAAGATAAATAATATTTGTCTTTTGCTTGGCTTCCGCGACTCGCGCTTGCATTTACGCATCGTCGCGAAGCCAAAAGATATCTACAGCCCAGTCCTGGTTGCTGGGTTATATGTAGATAAGGTTAATTGGAGGTCGAGCATCCGGGCGCAACAAACGCCACGCGGAGTACTGCCGACCTCCTCCCAACTGGATTCATGAGCAACATACTTGTCTGCTGGTGAGTCCTAAGGAAAATACCACTTCAACCAATTCCGGTTTGATGTGGATTAACTTGTTTCGGCCTGGCCGGCCACTACTCCACGAAAGGAGAAAAAAGCCATGTTATTCATTTACGCACCAAAATCGGGGAGCCGCGTTGTAGCGGCCAACCCCACCAAGACCGATGGGGTCGTTCGCATCCGTTACGACAACGGATCCGAACACTGGGCCGGAGTGTTTCCGGCCTGGTCATCCTCCACCGCTCACCCCGGGCAGTGGTGGCGCCACACGGCCACGATCGCCGCCAAGGCGATCGTGCAACAACTCGGTGGCGTGGCCACCGACGACCAGGGCACGGTAACCATTTGGTTGCCGTTGTCCGTTGCCCAGGACGGCGACACGCCGTCTTGGGAGAAGGCCGCCGACATTCGCCGGCGCGTCGCCGAGCGGATGAACAGGCTTCGGCCCATTCCGCGCCATGCGGAACCGGTCGAGGAGACCGACCCCCTGCAGGAGGCACTGTGGGGAGCGGTGATGGCCTCGGCTTTGGAGGAAGCCGAGGTGCAGGCGGAGTTTTCCTGCGCGGTCTCCGAGCGAGGTGAAGGCCTCGCCGGAGTGATCGTCGTGCAGGGTGGCGACAAGAATGCCGTCGCCCTCGTTTCGTGGCGTCATTTCATCCGTGAGGATGAGACGGACGCCACCCCGCCGATATTGACGGTCATCCAGACCGCCAAAAATTGGCAGATCATCGGGGTCGAGGCCAAGGGTCTCACCCCGATGAACAACCTCCTCCCGGAAAAGGGGTATTACACCCCCTCCGCGGAGGAGGCAGCGGACGAGTACTATCAGGTCGCGTTCGACGCGGCCGAAAAGTACGAGTCCGACGACCAACAGGATGACACCATCCCGTTGGTAAACCTCCATCTCTGCCAGCTTAACGCCTGGCAGGGTGGTTACGCCGTAGCTGCCGCCCAGAAGGCGTGCGGATACGGGTGGGACGGGGAGTGGCTGGTGGAGGAGATTTCCGCCAAACTTGCCGCCGTCCCAACCGAGGAGTAATCCTCGGTTAAAAAGGGTCTATGCTTGGTACCCTCGAATCCAAGCGAAACCTCCGACAGAAAGGAGGTGAAAGTATGAACCAATACATCCAAACAGTGGATGTAATTGGAAGGTTAGATTCGATCCACCATAAGGTGGCGAATCTCCCCGGCGGCGAGGAAGCCAAGCTTCTCATTGAGAAGCTGATGGCCGAACTTGCCCCCTGCCATGACTGCGAAACAGTCATGGAGGAGGATGGTTGCCGTTATTGTGCCCCCGTTGGGTACATGACGGACGACCAGGGAGAAACCTTCCAGATCGTCCACCTCCCTGAACCGGTTCAATAGAATCGGCAGGGAAAAACCGTACCAGCGGTAAACTGGGACAGCCGTCGGACGAAAGTCAACGGTTCGCTTGCAGTCAGTGCAAGCTTGAGCGGGGAAACTCATGGCAACATGAGCACGAGACCGCGGGGAGCGATACAAGCTCTCAAACTGGCAAGGTTGTGGAGGAATTTCTGTGGTACAGCGATTCCTCCTTCCAATTAACTTCGCAATCTCATGATTGTGGAGTTTGAGGAAAGGATACTTCGCGAGCAGTGCGCTTGCGAGGTTTGAATATTGGCAGGCCTGTCTCGGCCTAAACTCCAGAAAGGAGAAAAAGAGATGAAAAAAACATACAAGTTGTCCCCCAACGGGACAACATCGGATCGGCGGGAAGCGAAGAAGCTTGCCACCGAAAGAGGCGAACCCCTTCTTTATGAAGGAGGGATTCGCCGCTATGGTCGGTCTCGTCTGCAAGACGGGGCCGACTGCCAGTTCCGCATCCAGTCCGGTCTTCGGACCTGGCTGGACGACACGACTGATGCCCCGCACCACACGGAAGTGTTGCGGGGATTTTATCGGGAAATCGTACCCCCTTCTGGAAAAAAGGGGCACGATTTCTGCGGTTACTGTGGCGCCGACAATGGCGCCACAGGAGAACTTCGTCACGGGTGGGAATGCTACTGGTGTGGCTGCGTTTAGCCCGCCACACTATCCCTTCCGGTTGTGGAGAAGTTACTGTGGTACAGCAACTTCTCCTTCCAATTGAGCCCGCAATGTTTGTTGGCTCTGAGGAAAACCCCGCACCGACCATTCGGCCTGGTGTGGATCAACTTTTGTCTTGTCTCTCGCTTGCAGGGTGTCGAAACCCGAGAGAGGCACGGTCTTGGTCGACCGCAACTCCTTAAGGAGAAAACCAATGTTTGAGAACATCAATATTTCCAGAGGTACCGTAGTTTCGTTCGCCGATCTCGCGCCGAAGAGTATAGCGCTTGACGGCTATTGCCAGGGTCCAGCCGTGGACGTGGCGAACGAGAAGCTCTCGTTCGATCACCATGACAACTGCATCCGCTTGTTTACGCGGGCAACGTGTCAGCAGGTGATGGACGCGCTCCTGCTCGGCCTTGACCCGGCGGGTTACACCATCTATATCAACGACGTGGATGGCGACACGAGCTTGGCCGTTTGGCTTCTCAAAAATCCCTCACGGGTGACGGAGGAGTTGGTGCGGCAACTCGTTGAGACCGTCGGTGCGGTGGACGCGCACGGCCCGGCTTACCCGACGATGGAGCCGAAGCTCGCGGACGCCTTCTTCCAAGGTGTGATGAAGCCGGTCTCCGACCTCCAACGCGCCAAGAAGTACGGAGAGGCTGACCTCGAAGCGCTTCTGGCGGTCTGTGTCGAGAACATCGACGCACTGATCGCTGGGACACTCGCGTGGACGCCCCGCCCCGAGAAGGATCGGACTTTCGAGGTTACTCACACCGGCAACGGCTGGGTAATGGCGGGGTCAGAAGACTTCATATTCGACCTGCTCTACGCGAGCGGCCATACCAAGGCCATCGCGTACCAGATACTCGGTGACGGCTCCATCGCCTACACCGTCGGGAAAAAGTCGGAACTCGTGATGGGATTCCCTGTCGGCCCGCACTCCCAGTCCGGCACCATTCTCAACGCGCTCAATGAGCACGAAAAAGGATGGGGCGGTGGCTCGACCATCGGTGGCGCTCCGCGCAACGCCGACGGGTCGCGGTCACGACTCACGCCGGATGAGGTGTTCGCCATCGTCGAGGCGATCATCATCTAACCTCCCCGCCCACCCCAAGGCTCAGTTTGAGTGCCTACCGCCAAACAATGGCAAAAAACTACGAACACCAATTTTGAAAATTGGAATCGGTGTGATGTGTCGCCGACAGTTGCAATACTGCAAAATGATATCAGCCCCAACTAGAATGTGGGGCAAGAAAATAACATTCAAAGGTTTCGGAGAAGTGTGGTTACACTTCTCCTTCCAATTGAATTTATAAAAAATACCCCATTGATTAAATTGAAATCAACAGAGTAAAATTTTATAAATTCTGAGGAAGACGGCAAACCCCCTCTAACTCCCCCTTGGAAAGGGGGAGAAAAACACAACTATAATTTCCTTCTTTGTCCATCGAAGATTATCTCTCTTCCCCGCATCTGCGGGAAAGAAGAACTAAAATTCCTAAATCCCAAGATGCGGGAAATCTTTGCTGGACAAAAAAGTGAATTATATAAAAGGGGTTGCCCTAATCGTATCAATCTGATACGATTAGAGGGTATAAATGATACGAAAAAATTATACCAGAATCGCCGAAAAGGCGATTTTTTGTTATAATTAAATAGCGCAAAAAATAAATAGTAAATATGAAA
>CAIPBY010000044.1 GCA_903863425.1 Candidatus Buchananbacteria bacterium
CAGGGGCGATACGCTTGTAGCCGCCACGATGAAACTCACCGGACTGCCAACCGTTACTGCTTGGGGTATCGGTTGCGTGGTGATAACGGGGAAAGGTTCACCTTCACCTTCACCTTCGCCTTCGCCTTCGCCTTCACCCTCGCCTTCACCTTCACCGACCCATACGTAAGCGATGGCCGTGGGGGTCTGGCCTGCCGGGTTCGTGATCATCATCACATAGCCACCCTCGTCGGCTTTCGTGGCAGAGAAGAATTTGGACACGAATGTCCATATACCTCCTCTTACCGTCGTTTCCGACGAGTCGGCTTTTGCCGGTTTGCCATTCTTTTCCAACGACGCGGTTAGGTTGTCGCCCGTGGCCTTGGTGGTCAAGACAATCGGTTGCCCGACCTTGACCGTTTGAGACACGGGGTTTTCGACTATTTTGGCTGGCGCCGTTTTCGCCGGGCATCCCGCCGTCAAGCCAATCAACAACACTATCACTGCCAACATTCCGATCGTGCGTATGTTCATCTTGCGTTCCTTTCGTGAGTCCGACCTTTGGTCGTGACTCGGGGTGGCCTTTCTGGGGCCCTTACTTCACTTCCTTACTTTTTTTCACACTTTTTCCAACCTTAGATACTCCTCGATTGGTTTCTTACTATAATAACAACGTCTTTCGCGTTGGTCTTTGTAAAAGGTCGTAATCTTTCCAGTGTTAAAGCCTAAAAGATTAACAGATTATTTTAGCATAAATGGTATTACTTGTCAAGTTAAATTTTGGCTAAATTAGCTAAATGAGAATATTATTTAAATTCAGCATTAATTTTTATCTAATTTTACAGTATTATTTAATAGTCATTATAATTATAAAAAATAATATAAATTAGTGCTGTATTTATCTAATTTTGGATTAAAAGTTAACAAAAAAAAGAACGGGGCGGAAGGAATCTTTCTCAGGCTCTCGTTCGAGTCTGAAATTGACTTCTTCCGCTCCCGCTACTCGCAGGTTCAGATGCGTGCGTGGAATTACCGCACCTGGACCTTTAGGGCGTTGTCAACAACGGGGAATGAGGCCCCGTTGTAGGTGCAGGTACCGGTCTGTCCGACACCCCACGATGCATACACCATGGTGCCATTTGCCAGTTTCCCGACAATTGTGCCACGGATGAATACGTGATTGCCGGACGTCGTTGTCTTCGTGGTCTCGAAGACGTTGGCGTCCGTCACTGTCACCGTGGTGGCGTAGGGGGCAAACGCCGGCGCCGGAGCTGACATCCCGCTCGCGTAGCCATCCGCCGTTTCATACCACCGCATGAAGCCAACTTGAGTTGGCTTTTCCGTGACGGATGCGCCACCATCCAACACCCAGACGATCTTATCGGGGTAGAGGGTAGCAGTCGTGTTCACAACCGTCATCGCTGTGCCGCTGATGGTACCAGAACTGACGAACTGGGCAATCGCCGACTTGTTCGCGGTCATGACGATCGTGTTGGAACTGCTCGTCCCGCCGAGATCGCCACTCCAGCCGGTGAATGCATAACCATTATTCGCCACCGCTGTCGCCGTGACGCTTGTCCCGCTGGCATAACTTCCGCCCGGCGGGCTCAACGTTACCGAGCCAGCACCGGTGGGATTTATACTCACGGACAATGTGTAGTTGGTTGTGGCCGCAGGCGTCACGACAATCGTACGGGTTGACGTCGTCGTCTTCCCGTTGAAGGTCGCTGTGTATGTGATCGTGTAGGTTCCGGCGATACTCGTGTTCACCGAGCCGGATATGGTCACATTCACCGTGTTGCCGTTTCCGTCCGTGGCAGTCGCACCAGGGTCGGTATAGACACCGCCGACCGTGATGGTGATCGTGCTACTTCCGGATAACGTGATGACTGGGGCGTTCGTCGTTGGCGGAGTACCATCGTCGATGGTAACCGTCCACAAACCTTTGCCGTCGAACTCGATCGTGTCTGGCGTGCTGGATCCGAAGCTTTCGTTCTTGGCCCACCAGAGACCCAACTTGTTGTTTTTGGGGTCAGTCTTATCCGGGTGGTCTGGATTGAACACCCAGAAACCAATCTGGAACGAGGAGGGGATTGGTTCGTCCTTGAACACGCCCCTTGTCAAATTCCATTTGGCTTCACCGCCTCGGATATCGGATACGATTTTCGGTTCGAGTAGAATCTTATCCCTTCCGGCGACATATATATAGGCACCAAGAACAGTGCCGTCGTCTCCGGCTGGGAAATCAACCCGCTTACCGTCAATCTTGCCCGCGCTTGCGAACAGACATGAGAGCGGGATGTTCTTCCCGTCTCCCATGCCGATCCCAAACAGCTTGTCGCCGGACCCTTGAGGATCCGACTCGACCCGGACTTCGCCCCCGTCGCAGTTGACGGGGCCTTCACCTTCGCCCTCGCCTTCACCCGAACTGGGCACGAAGCAGGGATTATTGAGGGTAATCTCGATCCTCTGGTCTCCGTTCGCATAGGTTGCGGTTACGGATTCGTGATTCTCATCCAGGGGAAGCGGATCCGTTTCTGCCGGCGCGGTTTCGAAATTGAACACCGCCCACAGCGCCGAGCCACTGACAGCGATCGGTAGGATCCATTGCAGATCGCACAAATCACATGTCTTGGCCGCCGTCGCGGGCATCGTGGTGGTGATGGGCGGGACGTACGTTAATTCTTGCAACGTCCACCCGTCGTGCTTGACGGTAGCGCCTTCACACGTTTTGAAGTCCGTGTTTTGGCTTACCTTAAAGTCATTCCCGTTCAGGGTAACGACCAGGGGTGGCGGGCATCCGGCCAATCCGCCGATCATTGCCAACACCGCCAACACCGCCAACCAATTTGTAAAACCATGTTTCTTCATTGTTCGTCTCCAGGCTCCCTCCGTGGGCGCCCTTATCATCGTTGTGGTGACGGCTCTTTCTGGGAACCGCCTACCGCCTTGCTCCGCCACGAACGTATTTCGTAACGGCAACCACAGTAGTAGAAGCTTATCCGCCACTGTTTCTTGCTCCGTTGCGGATCTTTCCACAACGGCAATGCACGGCCTGGCAGATTGCTCCGCCAACCGTTTTTTTCTATACACACAGCACTCTTTTAAAGTGCTGAAATCCAAATTGTAAAAGTGCGCAATTCGGTTTAGTTCTAAGGAGATGGATCTCACCTAGAATAGACTAATTTAGCATATTATGTAAATTTTGTCAAGGGCTAGGAGGTTTTTAATATACACTCAAATTAAATATATTTTTTGTCTAATTTTAGAGTATTTTAAAAAAAATTTAGACAAAACAAAAAACCGACCAGAAGCCGATTTTTTGAGAAAAATAATTTTCTATTTTTATTCTTTTTCTGCGCAAATAACCACGCTTAGATAATCCATTTGATTGGCCTTGTCCTTAAAGCGATTGCTTAAGGTGGGTTGTATTTTTACTAGATAGTTTTGTTCGAGGGCATCAAGAGGCATGATTTGGATATTTTTCCAGCCATTTTTTTCTAATATGTTTCTGTATTCATATGGCCTGACTCTGTTTGGCGAGCCCAGGAAATGGAATAGGTTGTAAATGAAATTTGAATAGCGATAAATATTGAGAGGATCTTGCTCGCGAATCCATCTGGTATGAGTTTTCAAATCAACTTCGGCAATGAAAACAGTTCCCGGACTTACGATTTTGCTCAGTGAAGAAATTGTTTGTCCTATATCATCGAAATGCTCAAAGGCAGCTTGGCTGACAACTAAGTCTATCTCTTCTTTATTAAAAACAGAAAGGTCAAAATTATCATTGCAAATATAGTTGAGTTGGTCATTTTGTCCCAGATTGAATTGTTCTAATTGTGAACGCAGGAAGTCGATGTTGTTTTTTTTGTCTGGAATTGTTTCAATTAGATCAAATAATTTTTGGTAAAATTGCTTAGGGACTGATTGGACTAAATTATTGATATCAAGGGCATTATATTTTTTGGCTCCGTGCATTAGCGTTATAATTCCAACTCCTAGATCGGCTCCCGGACCCAGCTCTAGAATCGTTTTGTCCTTCAAGGATGATTTGCCTGAGGAGTAATCATGTAGAAATTTTTGCCATTTCACAACGGTATTTAAATCGTATTCAATCGCTTTCTGGAATTCAGTGACCGGGAAATTTCTGGGTGTAGTGTATCCGCTTATGGCGTGCCTTATCTTATTTAAGAAAAGTAAACACAAACCAATCCAAAAGTAGAAGGCGTTATGAATATTGTTGGGTTTGGTAATTTTGGTTTGATACATGTGAGTAGATATCATTTGCTTATAACTTTGCTGTTGCTTTTATTAATTTTATCAAATTGTAGATTGGAAGTAACGTCCTCAACTTTGGTGCTAATTTTTTCATTCGTGAAATTGTCCGTGCCGGAGACTTGAATGTTTTGGAGCAGGGGAGCATATTGGCCAATCTCTCTAGCAAGAGGTGTGAGTTTCACCTCGAAGGCCGAACCGATTATGGGATAGAAAGTTGATGGCGCTATGACTTTTTGCGCTTTCCAAGAAATTTGTCGCGTGTCGGAATTATATAGAATATTATCTCCAGTGGTGACGCTAGTCTTGCCGGTAAATTCCACATTGCCGGGAAGCGTGGCAGTAATAGAAATATCAGAGGCGTCATTGTAGGTGCTCTCAACACTGATGAAGATCCAATATTTAGTCGGTTGGCTCACGATAGGAGGCAGGGGACCGAATCCCAACTGATCACCTTCGGGCGAATAGTATCTGGCGAAGGCGCTAAGCGTCAAATCAGTATTTATCTTTTGAGTAATCTTTGGTCCCGCACTGAACAATTCCAAATTTGGATCATTATTCATTTTGTATCTAGCTTCGGCCCAGCAGGAGATTGAATACATTTTTTGTTCAGATCTTGTTGGTGTTAATTTGGATTTTAATTTTATAGAGAAATCAATTTTTCCTTCATGGCCGGCAGTGATAGTTGATGGAGTCGGTATGGCTAGAGAATTGCTAGCGACAAAATCACCATCACATTTGGCGGTGAGCTGAGGATTAGTCAAATCAAATTTTTCTTTGTTTTGATAATTCAAGGTGTATTTCGCCGTTTCTCCCGGATTGATATTATTTTTGTCCGGCACAAGCTGAAGGATGAATTGAGGATGAACGATTTCAATTTTTTGGTTCAAATTATTTTGCAGTAATTTTTGGTCAGAGACAAGGACGAATGATTGGAAATCCAGGCTGGTTAATGAGACATTTTCCGGTGCTGTGAAATTTCCATCGAGCGTTATTGAGCCATCGGAATGAGCCTTGATATTATCTATCCGCCACTGGGAATTATTATCGAAAGGAAGTTTGGTTTTTAAATTATATCCAATGCCGGATAAATTATTCTCGATAATCAATTGCGATAAATCATAGTCAGAATTATTCTTATACTTTATGGTTGTGGAGAAATCTTGGCCGTTAGAAACCCTACTGGGAGCATCAATGGCGAGATCAATAGCTGAATTTTTCAAGAAATATTTGACCGTAGCTTGCTTCGAAATATAAATATTATAATCTCTCGTGGAGAAATTCATATTGGCGCTGGTATTTTTCTGGCTCCCGAGGCTTCCGAAGATTTGTC
This sequence comes from Candidatus Buchananbacteria bacterium, assembly GCA_903863425.1. Classification (GTDB taxonomy): domain Bacteria; phylum Patescibacteriota; class Patescibacteriia; order 2-01-FULL-39-33; family 2-01-FULL-39-33; genus CAIPBY01. The sequence goes on from CAIPBY010000044.1 coordinate 5,588, forward strand.
CTTGCAAAGCGACTTGGCCGTTTCCACCAGCTTCGATATTTCCTAACTCGAAAGTATTGGACTGCTTGAGGAAAATATTATCCGGAATGGTTTTCTCGAGCATGAAAGTTTCAGGAAGTTTGACTGTGATGCGGGCATTCTTAAGCTGATATTTGGATTTATTGTAATAATTAATATAGTAAGTGGCATCTTTCCCGCTGATAACTTCTGTGGGTTGGACGGAAATTTGAAGATCAACCTTATGCTCAATTCCCATTCTGGCAGGGAATAATAGATAGATATTGAAGGCCACTAGAGCAATAACCAAAATGGCCAAGATGCTGTCTACGATTATATGCCAGTGCCAATTGGGGTTTTTCTGGGGATGATAGAATTTGTGGTATCTGTTCTTGGCTGAATTAGTAAAAATATTAAGCGTACCAATAATAATATTTCCGCCTTTATCAAGTTTGATTTGACCGGGCTTAATCATGATGGCGCCATCTTTTCCGTCATCGGTTTTCACTATTTCAGCTTCAACAGCTTGAGTTACGGCAGGAAGCCGATTTCCTCGCTTGTTTTTTGGGGAATTATTATTTGGCATATGGTTATTTATTTTTATAAAAGCTAGTGGTAAATACATCTGTGGTCATGGCTATTATTTCATCCATTCCATCATGATCAATGTCAGTGGCCAATACCTGAGAACCTTCTCGATTGGAAGTCTGGTAAGCCAGCCATTCATTCAATTTTTTACCTTGTGCGTCAAAAGTCCTAATCAAAGGTTCTCCGCCTGATCCCATGCCGGTTATAATCTCGGCCTTGCTGTCGCCATTAATATCGCCGGAGGCGACATAGACACCGCCTCGGAATTTGTTGTCGTAAGCGAAGAATTCTTTAATCAGTTTACCACTCCCGTCAAAAATTTTCACATGCGGTCCGCCTTTATCTCCGGCGCCGGTGATAATTTCCGCTTTGCCATCGCCATTGATGTCGCCCGTTGCCACATGGACGCCAAGATTTTTGTTTTTACTTTGGTAGGCGCTGAATGAATTAACAAATATTCCGTAATGATCATAAATCCTTATCTGGTTGTAGGCGCCATGTTCTGGGGCAGTGATAATCTCACGGCTGTTGCCATCCATAATATCGGCGACGGCCAAAGATATTCCGCCGTTATATTTATCGCCGTAAGGATAAATCGTTCTGAGTAGTTCTCCTCGGCTGTTGAATAATGAGATGGAAGAATCTCCCGCGGTGACAGTTTCCGTATTGCCATCATTATCTATATCTGTGGCAATTATTTTGGCCCCGCCTCGGAATTTAGAATTGTAAGCGAAAAATCCGGTTCTAGTATTGGCGCCCGACTGATTGAAGATGCGGACAAAAGAGCCATTAACAAAGACTTGATTATCTATTTGATTAATCGGTCGAAGCATAATAATGGCGTCCCAAGGATTAAGAGAAAGTGAATTTACGATAGAGCCGTCATTAATGTTGGTATCCTGAGTGCCATGGATTTTCTCATATTCTGTATTGAAATTGACATTCTGCTTATTGTCGGTGGCGTTGACAATTACCACTCCATTGGTGAAGTCTCTTTGCCAGAGTCCTTCTTTGATAGTGTTATTGGTTTTATCAAGCAGATTAAACGGCTGGCTTTTGGGCTGTCCCAAGTAGGCGTCATATTCATCATAATACCACAATTGTTCTCGAAGCTGTGTGCCATAATCAAAACTATAATAACCATTATAGAGCAAGGTGCTTCCTAATCCTAGTCTCATGGCTTGATAATTTTTGTTGTTGCCGGTGTTTTTCGTGTCAGAGTTAATAATATTAATACGAGGAAGCGAGCCATTATTATCAGTCTGAGAATATCTTTGTATTGAGCCGACCCAGTCGCCCTCCCAAATATCTGGAAAACCTTCAAACATACGTCCGTTAAGCTTACTGGTATATGTACCGTCGCCATTACTTATAATTAAATATTTGTTGCCAATTTTGTTGCGAAGTTGGTCAAAGAAATAATTGTGGCAAGCTCTCCACATGGCATTTATTTTTAGAGCGCTGTCTTTCTGTCCATCGCCGTTCATATCTATATTTGGGTTGTTCCAGGCGATTTCATTCCAAGTGGTATCAAAGAATAAGCCGTCCCATAATCCGGAAGACATAACTTTATTGCTAAGAAATTGAGACAAGTAGTCGGCATAAGTTTGGCTATTTTCATCTTTGGTGCAGAGATTGAGAGAGGTATTGCCCGGCCACCAAGAAATATCCTGGCCTTGGTAGGTCTTCAGTTGCCACTGTGGTTTTATACCGGAAACCAAATCGTGCCAAATTCCCACGCCGTTTGGCTCCCTAATAGACAATCTTTCTTTGGGCACTTCGGTAGCTGAAGCGTATACTAATATAATTATATTGGGATTTAGTTGCCTTAAATACCTGATGGCATCGGCACTTTGATTTTGGGCGGAAAGATCCACAACCAATAAATCCCACTTAAACAGCTCTTTAGCGGCATCTATGGTTATAGGTGTTCTCAGATATAAGTTGGCAATGCGGGGATAGTCATGATTGGGCGCATTATAGGATAATCCTGGTTCAGTGAAATAAGTTGGCACAAGAAGAGTCGTCAAAATAACTATAATAATGACAGGATATAATATTAAATTTTGATGATGTTTTTTAAGCATTTTTGTTTTTTATCAGGCCTTGATATATTTTTATTATTTTATCGTAGTGAGATTTAGGATCGTATGCTTCTGAGGTTATTCTAGCGTTTATTCCTAATTTAGTTATTATTTCCGGACCGTCAATTAAGCTAGAAATGGCCTGGGAAAATCCGAAAACATCATCTACTTCAACAAGTAGGCCGTTATTGGCATTTATGAATTCGGTCAGAGCGCCTGCCTTGGAGGCTATTACCGTTCTTCCACAAGCAAAAGTTTCCAATGCGCTTAAGCCAAGAGTTTCATGGAATCTCGAAGGCATTACTGTAAACATGCTCGCCTGAATGAGTCCGATTAATTCATTTTTTTGTTTTTGTCCTAAAAATTCAACTCTATCGCTGAGGTTTAGGTTTTTTGCTAGCTCTTTTAATTCTTTTTCTTGTGGCCCAGATCCGGCAATTTTAAGCTTGATAGTTTTGTTTCTAATTTTAGCAAAGGCATTTATCAGTGTGTCAGCGCCTTTGCTCTCGTGGAGTCTGCCAAAGAAAAGAATGTAATTTTCCGGCGCTAAATTGTTTGGCTTATAACCATCGATATCAATGCAATACGGTTGAACAATTATTTTGTTCGCCTCAAAACCATTTTTCACTAATTCATCTTTGACTAGTTTTGAGGGAGCAATAAATAAATCAATATTTTTTTTATAGACATTAATTAATTTATGGAAATTATATTCCAATTTTAGCAATGCATCCACCAAGGAAGAATTTTTGTTTTTTACCACCTTGTTGTCAGCCCTATAAATGTAGTCATGCCTGATTAATTTCCAGTCATGGACGGTCATAACAATGGGTATGCCTTGTTTGCGGATAGCTGACAGAATGGATGGTGAAATTTGATGATAGATATTGTGAATATGTACTAGATCCGGGTTCTCTTTTTGGAGTATTTTGATGATTTTTTTGCTCGCCTCAAAAGACCAAAATATCCGACCTATCTTAACTAGAGATGAAAAGGAGAATTTTTGTAGATTAATCGGCGACAAAAACAAATCATTGTTGGTATTTTCTATATTTTTGAGATTTTTTTGAGAAAAGTAAACAACCTCATGACCATTTTGCCTAAGTACTTTGGTAAGGTCGAACAGGTATGTTTCCGCTCCGCCTTGCTGGTAAAGGAATTTATTTACTTGAAGTATCTTCATATTTAGCTTGTATAATTGTATCCGGATTATTTATTTTATTTTCTATTTCAGTGGTAGACTTTTTGGAATTGATTACCCGACTAGTCGCCAGTAGACCCAGCATTAACCAGAGGAAAATTCCTGTGAAATTGGCTTCTAAATACGGCTGAAACAAAGTAGAAAAACCCATGATGACTATGGCCGCGATAAGTCCTATATAGTATGGAGCCAAATCCGGATTGCGGTAAATATATTTGAAGCTAGATATAACGACGCTTAGGCAGAACAAGAAGAAGGCTATAAAACCCAAGGCGCCCATCTGCACGGCAATCGCCAATGGTGAATTATGAATATTTCTGACTTCTTCAAAGGTGTGCCAGTCAGTAGTTTCTAATGATAAAGTTTTTCCGTAACCTACACCCCAAATAGGATTGGCCAGCCATTCGTTTTTGGCATCACGCCACAAGTCAAGCCTCCAGGTGGCGCTGGTATCATCACTGGTATTCATAAATGAGACGGCACGATTCTTGAGACTAGTAAAGATTTCTCCATCATTGGAGATTGATCCGCTGATAATTATATTTGAAAATAGTATGAGCAGGACAATAACCGTCAGAGCTACTGCTATATTCTTGATGCCATAGCTAGCTAGCTTTTTCTTATTCTCTTTGGGCAGAAAAATAAATAAAGCCATAATCCCTAGCCCTAGCCCAAGCCATAAATGCCTCATCATAGAACCAACAATTCCCAGTGCCCAAATCCAAAGAACGGCTTGGGTGATATTTTTATTTTTGAATTTTTTAAAGGCTAATAGGCTCAAAGCTATAATGAAAGTGAGACAAAGATAGAAAGCGTGGGTGCCCGCTAGAAGTCTGATGCCCGAAGTGGATAAGGGGTTGTATTCAGTCCATAATCCCTGGCCATTTATTATTCCATAGACAAAAAAGCCAATAATGCCGATTCCACATAAGAGAATGACATGAATGAAATTTTTTAACTTTTGGGATGTTTGTATGGCATAAATGACCAGGAAGTATATAAGCGGATACCAGAGATAATTCTTAAATGAACTGAAAGCTGAAGAGAAGTCAGCATTAATATCAAATATGGATCTAATTAGATAGGCCGATGCTAAAACAAGGAAGAAGGCCAGGAATTTTTCCGGCCAACCGAAGAGAAATTTTATTTTTTCCTTTTTTATTTTGACTGCTATAAATATGGCCAAAATAGTCAAGGCCATAATGATATCTATGGGGTAGAGTTTATAAATTTCCGTACCAATGGTAAGCGACTGCAGAGTAAAGAATTTTTCGAAAACCATAGTCAGAGCCACCATAAGGATAAGCCCGAGATAGTAAGATGAGGGCATAATAAAAATTACAGCCATCAAAACAAAGAGAAGGTATAAAGGAAGCGAGAGCCCAAAGCATAAATACAGCACGGTAATAAGAGCCAGATAAACAAAAGAGATTGTGGCTTGCTTATTTAAAGAATTGATTGACTCATTCTGGCCAATCATTGTACTCGGTATTGCGTTCATGGGAATTTACTATTTTAGGAATTGTAATCTGAATCCGGTACGGAAGCAATATGCTCTTGATTCTGCTCCGGAGCCTGAGAGGAATTATAATTCAGCCAATCAGGATTGTATGGCTGGATATTATTATAATCGTATTGTTCAAGTCCGATAGTTTCATCATGGCTGATCCTATCGAGAGAAAAGGAGAAAATTTTAAATATTTGCTGTTGCGGGAAAATCACAATAAAGGTAATGCCCAAGAATAATCCGGCAAGCAGTCCCAGAAGAGTATTTTTGATTAGCTGCATCGGATACCAATTATCGCTAAGGTTGGAATTGTCAATTTGTTTGATGGTGACCTTATCTCCGAACCCGTCGTATTGCCCATGATTATTTATCATTATGGCACTCACGGATTCTGCAAATTGGTAGGCTTGATATTTATCGTTATTGTAAGAATCCACGATGATGATGCCTTGAGCGTCCAAGGTGGAAATTTTGATCATTTTTTTCCAAGTTTTTTGTCTGGCTTCGTTGGTTTGTCCAAGATTATCTTTGAGGTTATAATTGTTTGTGAGGACGCTGTTAATGAAAGAATTGGAATACACGACTTCCGACAATATACCAGTGATATAGCTGGAGTTTTTGGAAGCGGTATAGGCATCCGTATTATCCTGGTTGAATACGACTATCAGCTTTGAAGTGGCTTTGTATTTTGGGGTTATAAGCAGGCTGATACCCAAGCTTATAGTCATAATTAAGATAGCTATAAGTAGTATAGTTAGAATATTTTTGGTGTTTATGGCAGAATCTTTAGGCATAAATTTTGTAAATTTAGATAATATTTATGATTTTTTGGCTATTTATGTTTATTTAAAAAAGTTAACTCTTCACATTAACATAAATTTTAATGAATGTCAATGGTTGAAGAAAATCTCAAAAACATTTATAATATAATTAAATATCAA
>CAIPBY010000045.1 GCA_903863425.1 Candidatus Buchananbacteria bacterium
CCCTAGAAAAGAAAAAGTAAAAACAAATTAATAATAAAGAACCTGGATCCCGGGTCAAGCCCGGGATGACGAGAAAAAACAATTTAAAAATTTAATAATTTTTCAATATACTCCTCCACATTATACTTCTTGCTCGCGTCCACACAATCTTTTCTCATGCTGGCTAACTTCCCCTTATCCTTCAAAATACTTTCTATCTTTTCTTTTAATTTAACGACATTGCCTGATTCAATCAGCCAGCCATTCTTGCCCTCTTCTATAATCTCGGGCAAGGCGCCGACGTTAGTTGCCAACACCGGAATACCCTTGGCGTTGGCTTCAATTAAAACCATGCCAAAGCTCTCAGGAACTTTGGATGGATTAATTAACAGATCAATTCTTGACCAAATTTCCTGCTCCATTTCTTCGTGATCCATTCTACCCCAAAAAATCACTTTCCGATCATTTTTGGCCTTTTCCTTGGCTTTGGCCAAAACATGCCCATCTCCCACAAAATGCAAAAAAACGGGCATTTTTGACCCCACAATAGCCCTCTGGAAGGCCTCCAGAAGGTCAAAAACACCCTTATATTCCTCGATTTGACCTAAATATAGAAGATTGACCGCTTCAGAATTATCGTGCCCCGCAAGTGCCAAATTTTGACAACTTAAGGGGTTAGCGAGGCTCTCTTTCTTAGATAATTTGAAAAACCCGAATTTCTCATAAACCTCCCTGAAATACTTGGACGGAAAAATCACTACATCAGGGGAACCGAATAATTGCTTGCACACCCAACAATATATCTTGGCCACAAATCCTAATTCTGATTTGGCATTAATTAATCCTGAGGGATGAAGCAGTTGCGCGTCATGAACCGTATAAATATTTTTTATTTTCAATTTTTGCAAAACCCGAGGAATGTAGTAACTCAATCCCTTGAGATTATGCGTCAGCGCGAGATCTGGCTTCTCTTTTTCTAAAATTTTATAAACTTTCCAGGCAGTTATATCATTAAACATACCAATTATATGCCAAGGTAAGCGCAACCAAACCGGCTTGGAATTAATATCCAAAAAATTAAATAGATTGAACGGTTTAATCCGATGAATTTTCACACCGTCAATTTCCTCAATCTTATTCTCATATCCAAGGGTAATTACAAAAATATCCTCATTTTTTTTCTTGAGACCGGCTACGATGTTTTCCACCACCACCTCGGCTCCACCGCGATGGTATGGCTTATAAATTGAATGAATAACTGCGATTTTTCCGCCGAGGCGCTTGCCCGCCTCTGGAGGGGACCCGCCTTGGGCGGGTGGCATAACATCTACCATACTTATTTTAACATCTTTAATTTGCAGAAATAATTATATAGATACACAATTACCAAAGCGCTAGCGCCATCAACTAACCAATCACTGAGGCTCATACTTCTATACGGCACGAAAGATTGATGGAATTCGTCCGTGGCTCCATAGATAATGGCAATCAAAAAAGCAAAAGCCACGGCCTTCTTCAATGGCAGGCCTGCAAAGTTAAGCGCCCTGATTAGCAAAAAAGTCAAAACCAAATACAAAAAGACATGAGCACCGTAGGACACACAACTAGCCCAAGGATCTTGAAACTCAACGGGAAATTTGGATACGGATGAGAGATAAAAAATAAACACCATCCAAACTATAGCCAAAACCCAATTAAACCATTTGTTATTTAAAATATTTTTCATAAACTTGAATAAACATCTATAATTTTCTTAGTCACCTTATCCCAATCATATAATTCTCGAGCTCTGACTCTTCCCTTTTCGCCCATAGATTTTCGCAAATCATCATCGAGGAGAAGCTTCTCGATCTTACTTGTCAAATCATGGACATCTCCGGGATTAACCAAAAACCCGGTTTCACCGTCTTTGAGAGTTTCCCTCGATCCCGGCCAATTGGAAACCACCACTGGCAGTCCACAGGCTTGCGCCTCGGCAATGACAATACCGAAACTCTCAGTTCTGGCCGTAGACGGCAAGACGAATATATCCGACAAATTATAGTATTTTGGCAAATCGGAATTGCCTATCCATCCAGGAAAAATTACATCTTCGCTAATATTCAAATCATGAGCTTGCTGAATGTATTTCTTTTTCAAATTACCATCTCCGATTATAAGCAACTTAATGTGGTTGATTTTGCTTTTTAACTTGGAAAATGATTGTAATAAAATATCCACTCCTTTGAAATAATGCTGGTCATCAAGCCCTCCAACAAAAACAATCACCTTGTCATTGTCAGATATCTTAAACTTTTCCGCCAACTGAGCATCCCGCTCTCCAGGCTGGAAATAATTGGTGTCCACGCCGTTGGGCAATTCCGTAAATTTATCCAAATGCCTTGGTAGATATTTGCTCAAATAAGAATTCCTGGCATGATCGAAGGACAAAACTCCGATTTTGTCACTCCACTTCACGATGCGTCCGAAAAACAATTTGATATAAATTTTGAAAAAATGTTTTTTCCAACCCTCGCCGACTGGATCCATCTCATAATGCAAAACCAATTTTTTGGCTGGATTTAGAATTTTGAATAATAAAACCACCAAATCCGTACCAAAAAAAGGATAATACAAATGAATGATGTCGAAGGCTTTGAGGCGCTCAAACAAGGAAAGCATGAAGCCCGCCTTGCCAACACCCAAGAACACGGGCATTTTCTCGGCCGTAAAATCATCTTCCATGACAATCCTCTTGCCCTTGCCATAGTTAGGCGTGAATACTCTAACCTCGTATTCTTCAGTGGCTCCCAGTTTCTTGGCGTGATAATAAGCATTATTGCCTATGCCACCGCCTTGAGGGGGCCAAGCGCAAACCACGATGGCGACTGACTTTTTCTCCATTATTTTGGGTTTTAAAAAATTATATTAGCTATGTGAATTATACTTGGAATAAGGCCCTTAGTCAAAGGAAATAAATTTCTCGATATTGTCTATTTTGTGTTATAATAAATTTAATTATTAACTCAAATCAAGTTTCTTTATTTCGTCATCCCGGAATTTTAATGTAATCGTTAAAATATCCGGGAACCAGGCCCTAATTTTTGAACCTGGATCCCCGCCTCCGCGGGGATGACGCCCAATTTCCATGCTTAAAAAAACTCCCCCAAACAAAAATTCTGACCTCAAAAAGCTTTTTAAATCTTTTGAATCTACTCCCAAAGGATTAAACGAAAAAGAAGCTCTCCGAAGATCCAAAAAATACGGCTTTAACGAGATTTCTCAGAAGAAAAAAATTCATCCTTTTGTTAAGCTTTTGTCGTACTTCAAAAATCCGCTTATTGTCATTTTAATTATCGCCTCTATTGTTTCCGGACTTACCGGGGAGATAAAAAGCTCATTAATTATAATCGCCATGGTGTTTTTGAGTATCGGGTTGAATTTTTATCAAGAACACAAATCCAATAAGGCGGCAGAAGAAATCGCCAAAAAGCTGGCCGTGAGGGCAACCGTGCTTCGTGATGGCAAAAAAGAAGAAATACTAACTAAATACGTCGTTCCTGGAGACATTCTACTTCTGTCGGCCGGAGATATTATTTGCGCTGATGGAATTATCATCGAGTCAGATGCTTTCTTCGTCAATGAATCGGCTCTAACCGGAGAAAGCTTTCCCCTTGAAAAAACTGCTGGTGGCAAAGACCAGGATAGCAAAGTATTCTCCGGCACCAATGTAGTCTCCGGCTTTTGCCGAGCTCTCATAACTGAAACCGGCAAAGAAACAGAGTACGGCAAAATCGCCGAAAATCTCCTGGCACCGGAGGAAGTAAATGCTTTTGAATCCGGCATCAAGGACTTCGGCTATCTGATTGTAAAAGTGATTACCTTTATTGTCATAATTGTTTTCATTATCAATGCCCTATTTCACAAGGATATAATTGATTCTTTTATTTTCTCCATTGCCATTGCCGTAGGCGTGACTCCCGAGCTATTGCCTATGATCATGAGCGTCAATATGGCCAAAGGTTCAATTAAGATGGCTAAGAAGGGTGTAATTATCAAAAGACTCAATGCCATTCCTGATTTCGGCAGTATGGACATATTGTGTACGGACAAAACCGGCACACTCACTGAAGACAAAATTGCCCTGATTAAACATATGGATGTCTACGGCAAAGACTGCCAGACCGTCTTACGCCTAGCCTATATTAATGGCTCCATGGAAACCGGCATTAAAAGCATCTTGGATAAAGCCATTTTAGAATTCAAAGATATAGACATCAAAGGAACGACCAAAGTTTACGAAATTCCTTATGACTTTCTGCGGAAACGATCTTCAATTATTTTTCACGACAAAGGTGGTACAGCTATCGTAACCAAAGGCGCTCCGGAAGAAATTTTCAAAATCAGCACTCATATTTTTGTTAATCACAAAAATGTCAAAATCACTCCGGCCATTTCCAAAAAAATAAATGCTCTGTATGAGAAATTAAGCCGCGAGGGACTCAGGGTATTGGCTGTAGCCACCAAGAATATCGGCCGTAAAAAAACATATTCCAAATCCGACGAAAACGACATGCTCTTGACGGGCTTTGTTGCCTTCTATGATCCACCCAAGGAAAGCGCCAAAGAAACTATCAAATTCATGGCTGAGCATGGAGTGGAAGTCAAGATATTAACTGGCGATAGCCCGTTAGTTACCAGAAATATCTGTGAAAGGCTGGGAATACCAATCAAAGGAATTATCACTGGAGATGAAATTGATATCGACAAAATGAATGACGACGTACTGGCGCAAAAAGCCATGGGCGCCAATATCTTGGCTCGGCTATCCCCCAGCCAAAAAGAAAAAATCATTTCGGCCTTGCGCAAAAAGGGATTTGTGGTGGGATATCTCGGCGATGGCATCAATGACGCGCCATCACTCAAGAGTGCGGATGTAGGCATATCCGTAAATAACGCCGTTGAAGTGGCCAAGGAAACCGCAGACATCATCCTGATGAAAAAGGGCCTACAAGAGTTGATGGAAGGCGTACTCGAAGGCCGAAAAACCTTTGGCAATACCATGAAATACCTCATGATGGGGCTAAGCTCAAATTTCGGTAATATGTTTTCCATGATTGCGGCGGCCATTTATCTTCCTTTTTTCCCGATGATGCCTGGGCAAATATTAGTCAATAATTTCCTTTATGATTGCTCCCAACTCACTATTCCCTCAGACAAGGTTGATTCTGAATATCTGAAAAAGCCCAAGCATTGGGATATGAAATTTATTAGGAATTTTATGCTTGTCTTCGGTCCCATAAGTTCTCTATTTGATATTCTAACCTTTATCACCCTATTCTCTGTTTTCCATGTATCTGAGGCGACCTTTCACGCTGGATGGTTCCTAGAGTCTCTGGCTACACAGGTATTGGTAGTCTACATTATCCGCACCAGAAAAATCCCCTTCTTGCAATCCAATCCTAGCAAGTATTTGGTGGCCTCAACCTTGGGAATTATCTTCATCGGCTTTATTCTTACAACTGGATTTTTCAATAAATTCTTTGGCTTCACTTGTCTGCCATGGCCCATCTTAGTCTCCATCGCCATAATTGTAATCATCTACCTAATTATGACTGAAATCGTAAAACAAATATTTTACAAAGTTTATGATAAGAAGTATCAGATGTAATATTTAATAATATGCTAGCTAAATTAACTAATCGACAAATTATAGCCGAGAATACTCTTTCCGCCACTTTCTCTCTTAACGAAGTGGCTGATTTCCTACCCGGACAATTCGCAGTGATAGCCCTGGTTAATCCGCCATATCATGACGAGAAAGGCTCGGAAAGATATTTCAGTATTAATAATTCGCCCAACCACAATCGAGATATTACCATCTCTACTCGCCTGCATGAACCTATCGAGGATGGTAGTGCGTTCAAAAGATCATTGAATGAAATTCCTCTCGGCACTGAAGTGGAAATTAAAAATATTGGCGGAAGTTTCACTCTGCCCAAAAATCAAATTAAACCTCTAACCTTTATCACTGGCGGAATCGGCATCACGCCGTTTATGAGTATGCTCCGATACATTCATGAGAACGATTTGGACTATGCTCTATCCATGTTCTATTTCAATCGCACTCAAGCCTCTACCGCGTTCTTGGATGAATTGCAGAGACTAGGGCAAGAGATTAGAAATTTCAATCTTGTACTAATTATGACTGATGACAATTCTTGGACTGGCGAAAAGGAAAAGGTCACATCTGAATTAATAAAAAAATACCTGCCCAACTGGACAGATAATACGTTTATGACTTCTGGCCCTCCGGCCATGGTAAACGGCGTCTCACAGACGCTCAAAGATATGGGCGTGACTAGAGACAATATCGTGACGGAGAGTTTTTCGGGGTATTAACACTTACCAAACCACAATCATCTTCAAAATCCACAAATATATTTCCATCAACGGATTGACGACGAACTTCAAAATTGGACTATCAATTTCCTGATAGCTTATTGATCCAGTAAAAAATTTAATTATATCCCTATCTTTCACTTTTCTAATTTTTTGCGCTTCCCTTCTCCTTCTAATTATATGAGGCAAGTGAAGTAAAATCCAACCCCAGCCTCTCATCTTCTCCTTGAACCATTTATTCTTGATAGAAAATAGAATTATTCCTAACTCCATCACGAGAAGCGGTGGCAAGATTAAAATCAAAGTCGCCAGACGATAATTCTCTAAGAGCACAATCCAGCGGTTGCGATCCATATAATAGAATTTATACTTGGCCTTGCTGTAATTATACTTATGATATACGACCGCCAAAGGGTCGAGCATAATGCTATACCCTGCCAAACGCATCCGCCAACCCAAATCCAAATCCTCATGATACATAAACATCTTATCATCAAATAATCCCGTTTTTTTCAGTGCCGACATTTTAATGGCGCAAGCCCCGCCCGAAGCGTAAGCGATCTCAATAGGCGTTGTATCGCGATTATTATTTTCTTCCCTATATTTATCGCAATAGCCGAATCCCAAAAAATGAATCTTGTTGCCAAAGCTGTTGATCAAACTTTTCTCCGGATGAAGCAAAAGCTTAGCTTGAACAATCGCTATTTTCTTCTTGCTCTCGGCCAAATAAATCATGCGCCTGAGCCAATTGGTTTCCACAATTGTATCATCGTTGAGAAGCACCAGATAATCTGATTTGTGTTTCTGTGCTAGGAAATAGCCCTGATTATTGCCGGCGTCAAAGCCGATATTCTTCCTATTTACAATTAGTTTGACTTGGGGAAATCTCTCGCGCACATATCCGGCACTGCTATCGCTAGAATCATTATCAATTACTACCACCTTATATAAATTTTTCGGATAATTAGAATTAAAAACACTCTCCAAACAATCTGGCAATTTATGCCTGGAGTTATAGCTTAAGATTACAATTGTCACCTTCCTGTGGCTGGTCATTATTTTTTATCAGCGGAATCTATATCCTTGATAGCCAACTGACGAGTAATTTTGGTAATATCCTTCTCCATCTTCTCAATCCGCATCAATAATTTAAATTGAAGATAAAACCCGGCGATTATGGCCACATAGACTATCAAATCAACTCCCCTGCCCACGCCGACCGTATCTGCCAAATAGCTGGATATGCCAGGAAACCAAATAAACAAAATCGCCACCAGCCAAATTATCAGCCAGAGCGCAAAATAGCCGACGTTTATCTTACTCGATCTTAAGTTCACAATTAGTCGGATAATCATTACGGCGATAGCAACAATAAGGATAATTTGAATAAGCATAATTTACTTCTTAAAAATCAAATCCCAAAGAATATTGAAAGCATTAAAAATACTCTGGCCTTTTTTCTTGGAATACTGCGTATAAATGATAGTCACAGGGACTTCCATATATCTTAACTTAAGTCGGGATATCTCATGAAGCAACTCTGAAGCGTAGGCATACCGGTCCTGAACTAAATTAATCTGCCTGAGCGCTCCAGCACTCCAAGCTTGGAAACCGTTGTGCGTATCAGTCAACTTCAATCTGGAAGTAAGAAGCGTAAAAATCAAAGCTAGCTTTTTCACCATCCTGGTAACTCTCGGCATATCAATAGCCACGCCCAGATTCCTCGAACCGAGTGCTACCTCGCAAGAGCCGGAGGAAACAGGCTCAAGGACTTTATTTATTTCATCCGCCCTCATCTGTCCATCAGCATCAAAAAACACCATCGCCTCATATCCATTTTCCAATCCGTATTTTATACCCGTTTTGACCGAAGCGCCCTGACCTCGATTAATGATATGATGCAATACTTTAGCTCCTGCATGCTTGGCCACAACTCCAGTATCATCGCTAGAACCATCATCAATTACGGCCACCTCAAATCCTTGAGCCATTACTCCACTCACTACTTCTCCAATCTTCGCCGCTTCATTCTTGGCCGGGATAATTACTAATGTCTTCATGTCAAAAGAATTAAGATAATTCTTCGGGACTTCTGATTCCCTGCTGTGCCTCCAGATAATCAATGGTTTGCCTTATCCCATCCTCAAGCAACACGATTGGGAACCAACCCAACTTCTCTTTGGCCAAAGTAATATCTGCCAAATTCTGTTCTCCAGTCAATGGATCGCCTTTGGCATAAATTATTTTTGATTTAGAATTAGTAAGTTTAATGACAATTTGAGCAATCTCAGAAAATTTATTCTTCCATTCTGACGCCAAATTAATTGGACCGTTTTCCGTGCTTTCCATGACTTTTTTAATTCCTTTGATTAAATCCAGGATATAAAAATACGATCCAAAACTCTTCTCATCGCCATAAATTGTAATGTCTTGATTATTCATAGCTGCTTTGATAATTTCCGGCATCATCCGACCATCTCCTAATCTCATTTTGGGACCGTAGCAATTAAAAATTCTCACCGTCTTGGTGTCTAATCCGTATTTCAAACGATAATTCTCGACCAAAGTCTCGCCAAACCTCTTAGATTCAGTAAAGCAAGCCCTAGGCCCCGATTGATTGACTAGTCCGATATAATCCTCTTTGAGAAGCTTGCCCTTATTGCCATCGCCATAAACCGAGGAGGCTGAGGCATAAAAAAATTGCGCCTTATGTCGCACGGCCAAATCAAGGCAATTCCGAAGACCCACTGAATTAGCCAACATAGTTTCGATTGGATATTTGGCATAATCCTTGGGCGAAGTCGGTGAAGCCAAGAAATATATCTCCTGCAAGCCCTGGAATTCAATTTGAAATTCCTTGAGCTCAGGCAATGCTTCCAAATTCAACTCAGTTGTAATGTCTTGCTTAATGAATTCAAAATCAGGATGCTGCAATAAATGCTCAATATTGCCTTCATTGCCCGTAATAAAATTATCCAAACAAATTACCTTGTTATCTTTCAATAAAGAGTCACAAAGATGCGAACCGATAAATCCGGCTCCTCCTACCACCAAAATATTTTTTTTATTAAATATCGCTTTTTTTATAGGCATAGTTGATTTAGTTATTTTATATATCTATCTGATTATAGCAGTAAAATTACCAAAAAACAAGATTATTTAATTTAAGCGATCTTTTCATATTTTGGGCGAAAAGTCCAAAATTTATTAATGGTAAAGTTAAAAATACCCAAAATTACGCTTGCTATCACTTTAGCCAACAAATCATAAATTCCTAAACAATCGACTAAAACATAAAGAATACTTATATTAAGCAATAGCACTATGGCGTTGACAAAGAAAAAAGTAGCGTATTGCGTAACCAACCTTCGCTTAACCTTGAATGTCCACCTTCTATTAAGATTAAAGCTCCAGGTTACGGAAAAAATAAATGAAATCGTTGCAGACACGAGGTAGTAGAGATGAAAAATCCTAGTCAAAGCCGCATAAATTATAAAGTCCAAAGCTGTATTGGATACTCCGACTATAAAAAATTTTATCAACTGCTTCGAAGCCGGATATTTCTGGAAAAAATACAGTGCCCTTATTTTTTGCAATAAATCAGAAATTAATGACATTATATTTTTTTATAAGGGAAAATACCCTTCTCCCAATCAGTTATATTCTGTCCCATAGTATAAATAATATTTGGACTCACTTCTTTGATAACATCCACATCGCTAAATCCATTTTCTCTGAATCCTTGCGTAGTCAATTTCCTTTGGGCTCCGCCATCAATATACCAATAATCGGAAGAATTTTGATATTGAATAATTGAACCATCAGGATATTTAGAATCGGACGAAATCTTGCAACTGGAATTTTTGGCATAATCACTCTCAAAAGAAGTTTGTATTAATGACACTTTTTTACTGGTACTTGAGGCATTATAAAGACTTTTCATCCCAAGATCATCCAACAGGCAAATCTGTTCATTGGTCGTAGCCACATAAACATTGGAGCTGTTGTCAAATTTCAAAAGCGATCCTGATCTGGTCGTAATATTGCTACCGACTTGCAATCCATCAAAGAAACTCTGTGAAACCGTCTTGACATTCTGCTCCGCCCAGGAACCGCTGTACCAAGTCCTGAAAGTCGCTTCATTGGAGAATAAATGCCTGCGACTCTGGCTATCCAAATAATAGACAGCTGGAAAATTAGAGGTTTTTATGAGATAGCCAACAGTAGATGAGGGCACGAAACTCAAAGCTGCGCGCAAATCTATCATGCCACTTCCCAATTTTCCCACATACTGCGGATTTTGCGCATCAATATTTTGGGCGGATTTCGTCAGGGCAGCAATTGTCTGATCAGGAAACCAAAATAAATTCTGCGACTTAAGCAAGGCTGCTCCTCCAGTTACAACCGCGGCCGCAAATGATGTGCCTGTATAATTATAAAGATAAAGATTATCAAATTTCTTCTTGGGCGAATAAAAAGCCAAGCTGGTCAAATTCTCTCCAGGAGCAGAAATATCCACGCATTTTGCGCCATAATTAGAAAATGCCGACCTAGATCCTGAATTATTCAATGATGATACGGCCAAGACCCATTTTCCATTTTTGTCGCCATAGCACGCCGGATAGGTCGGATTTACGCTCAAATCCATGCTATGACCGCTATCTGAATTTCCCGATGCAGCCACTACCACAACCCCGCGATCATTGGCCCACTTAATGGTTTTACCTAATTCGTCGGAATTTTCATATCCAACCAAGCTTAAATTAATTACGCTGGCGCCATTATTTACCGCATACTTGATAGCCGTAACAAGATTACTCGAATCACCTACTCCATCTCCGGTCAAGACGCGAAGTGGCATTATTTGAGCCTTAGGCGCTAGGCCGATGATTATCCCGGAAATAGCCGTACCATGATCCATTCCCTCATCAACATATCCATCATCAAACTTGGGACGCGGATCAGAAGAATTAGAAGCAAAATCCCAACCCATGACATCATCAATATAGCCATTATTATCATTATCCAAATTATCTTTTATTTCGCGAGGATTATGCCAAATATTATTCTTCAAATCCGGATGATCCACGTCAACCCCGGAATCCAAAACCGCCACAATTACCCCTTCTCCTTGTTTGGAATTAGAAGCGACTCCGCCATTGACCAACTGATACATGGCCTGACTATCAAATATGTCCGTATATGTCGCAGCCATTACTGACGGCACGACAATAAACGATAGGGTTATAATAAAGCAAAAAATTGCTACTTTTTTCATATACATAAAAATGGTTACAAAAAACTTGTAATTACCTCTCTGTATTATACCTTATTTAAATAATAATTCCAAAAAATAATTCAAGGGTTGTTTTTTGGCCGAAAGTGTGTTATAAATAATTAAATTATGCCCAATTTTATTATAAAAACCAAAAAACTGCTACTCCTTATCGGAGATATAATAATATTATATCTTTCACTGTTTTTGACTTTGATTTTTAGATACGGCTTTGATTCCGCCTCCGATCAATGGCAAAGCACCTTGATGCCGTTTACTATTATCTTTGTCTTGTGGCTGATAATCTTTTTTATCAGTGACATGTACGACCTCAAGACTAATCAAGGCAATGTCAATTTCGTCAATTTACTTCTCAAATCTTTCATTATAAATGGAATAATTTCTGTGGTAATATTTTATTTCCTTGCTCCACTTTTTAATTCTATCAAGCCTCAGAGAATCCTAATCATCGACTTACTTATTTCTTTTGCCCTTATTTGGAGCTGGAGAAGCTTCTTCTATCAATTCATCAAGTCAGCAAAAGTTTCCAATAATGTTCTCATCCTGGGTCGATCGGATCTGACTCCACTGCTTCGCCAAGAAATAGAAGGCCGGCCGCAACTGGGATATAAATTAATTATTTGTGAAGACATTCCTGACGACTTAAAAATTTACTGCGTCGAGAGAAAAATTGACATTTTAATTATTGCCAATGAGGCCAGAAAAGACCAAGAAATTTCCAAAAAAATATTCGACTGCCTGTCTCTGGGCATAGATGTTTTCCCGCTAAGCGGTTTCTTTGAGCAAATTACCAATAAGATTCCGGTGGAATTCATTGAGCATGATTGGTTCCTAGAAAACTTGTCCGAAAATTCCAAAAAAGCATATGAGATTACCAAGAGGGCGATGGATGTTATCTTGGCCATCATTGGTTTGATTGTGTCCCTAATTTTTACGCCTTTCATTGCTCTTATCATTAAATTGGAAAGTCCAGGGCCGATAATATTCAAGCAAGTACGCACGGGCAAAAACGGCAAGACTTTCCTGGCCATGAAATTTCGATCTATGATTGATAAGGCAGAAAAAAACGGACCAGAATGGGCCCAGAAAAATGATGCTCGCGTTACCAAATTCGGAAAAATACTGCGCAAGACAAGATTGGATGAAATACCGCAGTTAGTAAATATTCTTCGCGGTGAAATGAGTTTTGTCGGTCCTCGGCCGGAGCGTCCAGAATTCATCGAGATACTCACGCAAGAAATTCCTTTCTACGAAGAACGGCTTTTAACTAAACCCGGATTAACTGGTTGGGCGCAACTCAAAGGCCCATCTTATGGCGGATCCAAGGAAGAATCTTTGGAGAAGCTTAAATATGATTTGTATTATATCAAGCACAGATCATTTACTCTTGATGTCAGTGTAATACTGAAAACCTTGAGATTGGTGGTGGGAGGAAAGGGACAGTAGTTATTTCTTCAGTATTTCTTCAAAATACTTTTTATTAGTTTCCAAAAATTTATCCAGTGAAAAAACTTCTTCCGCCCTTTTCTTGGCAGACTGAGAAAATCTCAATTTCAGATCAGAATCTGAAATTATTTTATTTATGGCTATGGCTAAGGCTTTGGAATTTTTCGGCTCTACCGTGAAGCCGGTTTCTCCATCCAAACTCACTTCCGGCACGCCCGTTGGCAGATTAGTATTTATCACCGGCTTTCCGCAAGCCATGGCCTCGATTTGGACTATGCCAAAGGCTTCAGAATTAGCGACTGACGGCAAGACAAATAAATCACAAGCGTGATAATAAGGGATTAAATCTTTTTGGTGGCTAAGTAGAAAAACTCTTTGGCCCAGATTATTATCGTCAATAATCTTCTGCAACTCCTTTTGGAGTGGTCCTTCGCCAATAACCAGTAGAATGGCATTTGGCACCTCAATAAATGACCTAATTAAATATTCAAAGCCTTTATAATAGACTAATCGTCCTACTGCCAAAACAATCGACTTTGGATATTTATTTGTAATATCACTAACCTGATTTTTCAATTGATCAGACAAAGAGAAAGTTTCCATTTTTAATCCGAAAGGAATAACACGACATTTGTCAGCCAAAGCAGGTAATTCGATTGAATACTTAACTAAATTATTATTGGAAACAAAAATATAACCAGCCCTTCTCAATGCCAGCCTAGTTAGTGGACGAAGCAAAAGACCAAAAAATTTCTGCTTGACAATATCACTATGATACCAGATAATCATTTTTTTCTTGGGCGAAAAAAATGCATAAGCCAAAAATCCCAATGGAAAAGGGTGGTGTAGAATTATCAAATCATTTTCCTTGGCTAATTTATAATACAACTTAAAAAAATCGAACGATAAGGGCATCCTGAAAAGCATACCCCAGGTAGCCGCTCGGTAAATTCTGACGCCATTAATCTCTTCGATAATTCTTGCGCCCTTTTCCTGACAAACTAGGTTTGTAATTTCTATATTATCCTTTCCGTTAAGCCCTTCGGCGACATCTTGAACTACTTTTTCAACACCGCCGATTACAGGATAATATAATTTGTTTATTTGGAGTATTTTCATAACTATTTATTATATATGTTTCTATAGCCTTCAATCATATTACCGATAGAATACTTTTCTTTTGCCATAATGAAGGCATTATTTAAAATATTTTTACGTTTTTCATTATCATGAAAAGATTCTTTTATCTTTTCCGCTAGACCCAAAACATCCCCTTCTTTAAACAAAAATCCATCTTTATTATCTTCAATGAGCTCTCTTACTCCATGCACATCTGATCCGATTACTAAAACACGTGAGAGCATCGCTTCTAATATAACTAAAGGCAAGCCCTCCCAATGGGTAGACAAGACAAAAGAATCAAAATAATGTATGAGAGATGAGGCATTATCCTGATTTCCCAAGAATACTATTCTGCCCCCATACCTTTTCGAAAAATCCATCAACTCTGCTCGCTGAGGACCATCACCGATAATAATTAATTTTGCATCTTCGTCCAAACAAGAAACGGCTTCGATAAGAGTCTTTAAGTCCTTTTGATAGTGTAAACGACAGATTGCCAAAATCATAAATTTACTCTGTTCGCGTATTCTTTCTATTTTCTCATCTCTTTTTGGAAGCGGCGCTTCGACTCCATTATTAATCAGAATAATATTTTTTTTGGACCAGGATTTTTCTCTTAAAAGATTATAATCATCTAATCCGACACAAACCAATGAGTCAACAAAAATGAAATTAGTCAGATGCTCAATAAATAAAACTATCTTTTGCGCTATCCCCTTTTTGTGTGCGATATGGAAGCCATGGATCGTGTATATAAATTTGAATTTTTTCTTCATGGTTAAAAGCGCTATTTTAACTAGAAGGGCAGCGCGGGTTCCATGAGCATGAACAATATCGGGCCGTACATCCTTTAGGCAATTTCTTAATTCCTTAATAATTCCGAAG
>CAIPBY010000046.1 GCA_903863425.1 Candidatus Buchananbacteria bacterium
ATCAGTGAACAGACCCTAACTGAATAATTATGATAGCTAAAGAACATGTTGAAGAATTTAAAAAAATTGTCGTCGAAGAATACGGCTGCGATTTAAGCTACGAAAAAGCCGAAATTATCGCCAACGGATTGGTCGATTATTTCGACCTATTAGCTAAGACGTATCATCAAAGTAAAATTAAAAAAATAATATGAAACAAGAAAACATCAATGAACTATTTGAAAAATTTATCAATCAGTGCCGTTATGTCTCAAAAATGTCCGAGGCAACAATCGTCGGCTACCAATCAACACTTAAACTTCTTCAAACCATATATCCAAATCTGGAAGTCGAAATGCTGACTCCAGAAGTAATGACTGAATTCTTTGAAAAATTGGAACATAGAGCCAGAATAGTAGGACGAAACAAAGAAGTGAAAATAGGCATTAAAAGCTCAACAGTGGCTACCTACAGATCAAAACTAAATAAATTCTTCCTTTGGCTGGTCAGCAATAGCCACCTCAAAGTTAACCCTTTTGACACTATACCCTACCCTGATGTCAACTACGACGACAAAAAATTCCTCCATAAAGAGGAATTGGGGAAAATAGCCGCTGCCATCACTACCAGATCTAATAATTTACTGGTTAGAAAACGCGATATGGCCATGTTCTATACCCTCCTCTATTGCGGTCTAAGGCGAGGCGAAATAATCGGACTTAAGGTATATGATATTAATCTGGAAAGAAAAGAAATGACTGTCGCCGCTGAAACTTCTAAAAGCAAAAATTCTAGAATTATCCCGATTAATCAAGAATTAGTAACTTTATTCAAAGACTATTTAGCAGAGAGAAAAAAACATAGCTACCAGACGCCATGCCTGTTTGTATCAAACAACAAAGATGCTGGCATCACCTTAAGCGGACTTAAACACTGCATAGATGCTCTGAATAGATTGTCAGGCGTAAACTTCCATCTGCATCAATTACGACATACCTTCGCCGTCAATCTGCTTAATAATCATAGCGACATTGCAAAATTAAAACAGCTAATGGGCCATCGAGACATAAGACAAACCGCCAGCTATCTGCGCTGTCTGCCGACCGAATGCATGAGAGAGGATGTTGAGTCATTGAGTTTGAACCGTATGTGCTGGAAATATTTTACATCTTATTCAGAGGATGCTTGCTAATCTGAGACCGCAAATGCTCGGAAGTCGCCGCCAAATAAATCGTGGTAGTCTTGATATCAGAATGTCCCATCATCTTGGACAAGCTGAAAATATCACAACCTCCTTCGATCATTTGCGTGGCAAATGTATGCCTTAACTTATGAACGCCGAAATTCTTACCCAGAACCTTGGTGAGCGTGGTCATCATCCTTCTTAATCCATCTGAAGTAAACCCAGTATTTGTATTCAAGGCAGT
Source organism: Candidatus Buchananbacteria bacterium (assembly GCA_903863425.1). Taxonomy (GTDB): domain Bacteria; phylum Patescibacteriota; class Patescibacteriia; order 2-01-FULL-39-33; family 2-01-FULL-39-33; genus CAIPBY01. The sequence goes on from CAIPBY010000046.1 coordinate 1,407, forward strand.
AAATAATTCAGGGCAAGTCTTGCCAGCCTTCTGGCGTTCAAGGAGATACTTCCCCAATGTATCGGCCAACCTGTCGCAAATCGGTACCACTCTGTCCTTATTGCCTTTTCCTAACCTGACAAAAACAGATCTGTTTTCTATATCAACATCGGTGTATTTAAGATTCAGGAGTTCCCTTTTCCTTAGGCCAGCCATAAGGAATACCGACATGATTGCCCGATTGCGATGCTTGGCAAACTTGATTTGATATGGATAATTATAGGCGATTTCTATTAGTTTAGAGGCTTCCTGTCTGGTCAACTTTGGCGGCAACCTTTTTTCCAACTTAGGAATCTCCATGTCAACCGCAGGATTGCCGATCATGTGCTTTTCCTTCTCGCACCAGCGGAAGAAAACCACCAAAGACTTCAAAATGGTGATAAACGAGTTCGCGGACCACTTTCTTACCATTCGGCCATTGAGGAAAAATTGCTTGATATTTAATTCCGTCACTTCCTCTATTTGAGTGATGCCACAGGATCTGGCATAGTAATCAACGCAATAGCGATAGCGCTTGATAGTACAGGGCGAAAAGCCCTTAATGAAAGTAGAGTACTCGCAGAACTCATTTATCAGCTTGTTTATTTCCATAAAAAAATACTCCTTTCGAGAATTCGAAAACAGTATTCTTATCAAAGCCGTTGAGCGGATTCGAACCGCTGACCTGCTCCTTCACTTATACCCATATTTCAGTTTATATTATGGGGTTAGACTGTATATCAAGCTTAGCAATAATGCCTTAGCTTCCCTTGTCAGTCGTTCGGGCGTATCAAGTGATTGACGCCACGGTCTGAACCATCGCTGGCCTTTAACCGTTATTCGGGATTCAACAATCAGTTTCCCGATTGAAGGGCAAAACCTTTTCGGTTCACCATGGAGCTGCTCTGCCAACTGAGCTACAACGGCAAATTTTCAATTGTTTTTTATGATTTTTTATCTCTCTGGAGACCACCTCCCGTCAGGATGTGACCCTATTTTCCTATTTTATATTTAAATTTAGCTTCAGAATCGACTTATCCCCAGCACCATACCTTACCATGGATGCGCTCTACCGACTGAGCTACAACGGCAAAAAAGACTTCTATATTCTAGCAAAAAAACTAAATATTTTCAATAGCTGACTCTAACTCCTTTAATTTGCCGTTATCTGGGTTGATTTTCTTTAATCGATAAAGGGTTTTTTTGGCCAAGGATTTATCCCCTAATTTAATACTTAAATCGATAACCTTATCTAAATATTTAGGATTATTCGGCTCAATCATATTGGCTTTCAAATAACAATCCAGGGCCTTATCTTTCTTGTCTACAACTTCATATATCTGAGCCAAATTATCATAATAGACAGCAATTTTTATATTAACATTTAAGGTATCCAATAAATCATTTTCCGCTTCCTCCAACCTTTTGCCTTTCACTCCGCTTCCGCCAAAATCATTGGCCGCGCTTAGCTTAATCAGATAGATATATATTTCTTCGGCCTGATCATAACTTTTATTGTTAAAATATAATTCTCCCAAAAGCTCATAGGCCTTAATATTCTTATTATCTTTGGAAATAACCTCAATCAAACTCTTTTCTGCCGGTGCATAATCTCCTTTGCTTAGCAACTCCTTACCCTCATCTATTAACTCCTCGATAGCCTTCGGCCTTTCCTCGGCTGATTTCTTATCTCTCATTTTGTAATGCGCTTCAAGTGACAAAATCCTCTCCTTGGCCCCAGAAAATACAGAAAAAATCTTTTTTAAACTGGGAGAAAATATTTCGCCTAATTTTTCTTTTGTCTTAGCGCTGCTTCTGGAAAATTTTGACTCCAGTATTTTAAGCCTAGCCTCGACCTGCCTTTCATCTGGAATAGAATTAATATCTAAATTCTTCACGTCAGGCAACTTGCGGAAAACCAAATAAAACAAATATCCTCCGCTGATGATAATTAAAATTGCCAAAATAATAATAGTAATCATATTTTTGGACTAAATCTTTTGTATAGAATTAAATATAGTCATCTTATGGCCCACCACATTCGAAACCTCATTAATAGATGGCTTCATAACTTTTCTCGGATCATAAAAACTTATTTTCTTGCTTAATGTTTTTTGCAGCGCCTTAGTAAAGCCGATTCTGATATCTGTATCAATGTTGATAATATTAATACCCATTTTCACTGCTCTTCTAATTTCATTGTCTTTAGTTCCAGAAGCGCCATGAAGCACCAATGGCTTATTGGTATTTTTCCTAATTTTCTTGAGCCTATTGAAATCAATTAATTCTTTGCCCTCAAATGAACCATGCATAGTACCAATAGAAACTGCCAGCGCATCTATCCCCGATCTCTTTACAAAATCTTTTACTTTACTCGGATCAGTCATGAAAGAATCTGGATCATCAGGTAGCTTAACCATGGACATTCCTTCTTTGCCAAACATACTTCCTAATTCGCCCTGAGTCCAAACTCCGAATTTGTGAGCGAAATCACTAGCCATGCGAGTCATAGCAATATTTTCTTCATACGGATAAGTAGAGGCATCCATATGCACCGAAGAAAATCCGGCCTTAATGCAATCCTTAATTATTTCCAAGCTATGTCCATGATCCAAATGCAGAGCAATCGGAACATTCTTGGCCTCGCCCTTGGCAATTGAATTAACAATGGCCGTAATCACCTCTATGCCAGCATACTCAATCGTCGCTTCGGAAACTTGCATAATTATGGGCGACTGATAGCGCATCGCGGCACGGCAAATGCCTAGAGTAACTTCTAAATTAGAAGTATTAAATGCTCCGACGGCATAACCGCCCTTTTGAGATTTTTTCAATATTTTTTGAATGTGGACAATCATAATTAAATATTTTTAGTTATTTGAGAAAATTTATCTGCATCAAGACTAGCACCTCCCACCAAAAAGCCATTAATCATCTCAATTTGGCCAAAATCCTTAGAATTATTCTCATCCACACTTCCACCGTATATAATCCTGACATTATTATTTACTATTGTCAAAGGCCATAAATCCACCAAATTTTGATAAATAAATTTAAAAACTTTTTCAGCCTCCTCCGGCTCAACGTCATGCGGAGTTACAGCGCGAACAGCGCTTATTGCCCAGATAGGCTCATAAGCGACTACCAAATTCTCATGGGGCAATAAATCAATTTTCTTCAAACCTTCTTTGATTTGCGTATATAACTTATGATCACTCGTTCCCTCCTGTTTCTCCTGAAGCGTCTCACCAATACAAAAAATTGGAGTAATACCTTTCTCCAGACAAATACTGATTTTCTTATTAATCATTTCATCTGTTTCTCCCAAATTCTGTCTGCGTTCACTGTGCCCGACTATGGCATATTTGCATCCTAATTCTTTAATGCTACTAATTGACTCCTCGCCCGTAAATGCGCCCTTGGCCATCCAAGAAACATTCTGCGAACCCAAAATAATATTTGATTTCTTTATTTTTTCAGCCACAATTGAGAGTGCCGTAAATGACGGACATATTACCACTTCATTATTATTCTCCTTGCCTAATTTCTTTTTAAATTCCACCACTAAATCTGCCGATTGATTAGGCGTCAAATTCATTTTCCAATTAGCAATGATAATTTTTCGCATATTATTACCAAATATAATTATTAAAAACCCAATAAGCTAAACTTTTCGTATCCAAAAATCGATTATTAATCGTATCGCTCCCCAAAACAGCTGAAATTATATTATTGCCGTTTTGATTGGAAATTTTACTAGCGAAACAATACCCGGCAGACGAGGTATACCCTGTCTTGCCTCCAACAATTTTATAAACATCAGATTTATATCCGAATTCATCACCCAGAATCTTATCCGTACTGGAAATCTTTCTCGGTGTGCTACTTCCTAATTCTTGGAATTCATAACTCTCCCTGGAAACGGCACTTACTATTTCTGGATTAGCGAAAGAGGCTTTTATGAGCTTTACTAAATCCTGAGCCGTTGATTTATTATCTGAATTAAGTCCTGACGTATCCGCAAAATGAGTTTTATTCATACCCAGGGACTTAGCTTTCTTATTCATAGCGTCTACAAATTGATCTTGGCTCATACCTGTTGACCTAGCCAAGGCAACCGCCCCTTCATTAGCAGAAGCAATAAGAGTAACATATAGGACATCTTTCACCTTAACCTTATCTCCGGCATACAAATAAGCCACATTTCCTTCCCTAGAATCTTCTGCTGTAATTTCTATTTCCTTATTTAATCCTGGATTATGATCCCAGAACACCAAAGCGGTCATAAGCTTGGTAATGCTGGCAATTGATCTCACTTCATCATAATTCTTGGCATATAAAATTTGGCCAGTTTTCTCATCAATGGCATAAGCACTCTGCGCACTCAGCTCAACTCCTAAATTATTATTGGGTATTCTTCGCGGAAACTTAACATTTATAACCGGCTTATCTGAAGCTTGAGGCAAGGTCATAACATAAGCACTGCTTTGAGAATTTATAACTTGCTTAGCTGCCTGCGCTTGGAAAAACAGAGAGGCAAAAATAGCATTAACTAATGCTTCGAACATAATTATTCTTTTATTTCTAATTCTTCTTTGATTTCATAATTTTCCTCTCCCAAGCCGTTTAATAATTTATCTAAATTATTATTTTTATTCAGACGCTCATAATCCGGTAATTCGCTAATCTGGCTCATACCTAGATGCTTAAGAAAATCAAGCGTTACTATATATCTAGTAACCCCTAATTGCTTATCATCCTGGCCTTCGATTAATCCTCTCATGAGCAAATTACGCAAAATCAATGAGCAATTCACGCCTCGAAGCAATTCTAATTCCGTCTTAGATATTGGCCCTCTATATGCGATAATCGTCAAAGTTTCCAACGATGGACGAGTAAGCTCTCCAGTAATCTCGCTCTTGAGGAATTTAGAAACTACCTCACTGGAATTTCCACTTGAGGCCATTTGAAATTTTTCTTCAATCTGAATAATCAGTATTCCACTATTCTTCTCGCTATATTCTTCAACCAACAATTTAATTGCTTCCTCAACTGCCTTCTTCTCCGCCCCAATAATCTTAGAAGCCTCAGAAATAGTAATCGGTTTATGCGAGATGAATAAAAGCGATTCTATCTTGTTTTTTAATTCTAATATTTCCATATTTAAATTATTTTTTTTCTATAATTTAAGCATTTTGGCAAAAATTTATCTGGACTCCTTGGGAATGAAAAAAATCCAAAATAATCCGTTGCTTGACTATAAGATTCTTGTAAATAAAGATATTGATTGTCTACTCCAAAATTGAATCCATTACATCTTGTATCTACATCCCTTGCAGTTTCAATAAAACTATTACTTTCAAAATCATAGACGAATATCTTATGGAATATCCTATTACTATCATACTCTCCCATAGAATTATAATAAGCATGTACAAAAATTTTTCCTGCCCCTAATTGATATGAACAATTTTCCACTCCTTTATTAGTAAAAGAATCAAATACGCTATATCCCTTAACAATAAATTCCGCTTTGCGATATTGCCCATTATCTTTATTAAAGATTATTAATTGTTGTAAATGATAATTTTCTCCTGTTTTTTTGGCATAATATTCTAAACTTGAAGAATAGTAGATAATTAAAAAATTATCTTTTTCGTATATTATGGGCAAATTACCATTATCATTATCAAATTCAAAAATAGCCCTTTTGTCCATTTTACTTACAAAAATGTAATGCTGTATTTCTCTTTTGAAATAATATTCATCATTTATCTCAACTATCGATCCATTATCTAATCCCTTATCTCCAGTTGCTATAGTTAAAAAACAATTTTGGGGCAACCGATTCTTGTTGTCAGAAATTTGCAATTTAAATTCATCCATTGTCTGATTAATCATTTTTGTATCCCTTCCCGGCATACCAATATTAAAATATGGTACAACCCAAAATAATGAAAACATCAATATGACTGGCGAGGCCAAGACAAGAATTATAGCAACAATTATTAATTTAACTCCCATTCTCATTTTTTAAAAATTATATTAAATTATTCTCTCAATTTTAATTTCATCAAAAATACTACTCTGATTAACCATAGCTTCTCCGCTCTTAATTAATTCAAGCAAGGCCATAAAGCACACTACCACATCAGACTTGCATGTGGCCGTAGCCACAATGCTCCTAAAATCTGTTTTTTGAAATTCTGTCAGCTTGCCTCTGATATGAGACACCATTTCCGACAAGCTAACCACCTTCTCCATCACTCTCTGAGGCAAATTAACTACATAATCAACCCGTTTGATTATCTCCAAATACGCCTCTCTCAAATCATCAACGGAAACATTTTCTGGTGAGGAAAATGATGGCACAAAATTATAAGCAACCCGCTCTCGCGTAAAACAAAAATGTTTTTCAGAAATTATCTGCTCTATCTTTTTCGAGGCATCCAGATACTCCTTATACATCTTGAGTTGCAACTCAAGATCTCCAGCCATATCATCTTCATCTTCTTCGACTTGAGGCAAAAGAGTCCTGGATTTGATTACCAGAAGCTTGGTCGCTATGACTAGAAAATCAGCCAGGTCAGTCGTAGAAATATCCGGATGTGCGTCAAGATAACTTAAGTATTGATCCGTAACCTCAGCCAAAGCGACTGAGGATATATCTAGTTTCTGCCCTTCAATTAACTGCAACAATAAATCCAATGGCCCGCTGAATTGTTCTAGCTCTATCTTATACATCTTTATTTCTTTTTCTTCTTTGTTACTTTTTTAACTGTCTTCTTGACTGCTTTCTTAATCACTTTTTTTACAGCCTTCTTAACGCTTTTCTTCGCTGGCTTTTTCTTTGTTACAGCCTTTTTCACTTTCCTCATTATCTTTTTTACTGGCTTTGGCACTTTATATCCTCCGCCCATGGCAATGTCGGCGAGCTTGGCTTCTTCCAGTTGCACAAAATCTTTTACCTTCATAAATACGCTATCCGTAAATGACCCGGCGCTAAGCACAGCCTTCTTGGTTTGTAACATGGTCTTATCAACTATAGTCTCCAACTTGTGCAACTTACCAAATGAGGACAACGCTCCTGGCTTTATTTTCAAAATCTTAACCATAATCTGCTCTTTGGGAATAGAAATCTTCTTAGCACTGAGAGCTTTCTTCAGTTTCTCCAAATGCAACCTCTTATCTGCCGGAATTACCACCAAGACATAAGTTTTGTCTGCTTGAATGAGTAGATTCTTGGCAATTTCTTTGAGTTCTTTCTTCAGTGTTTGGGCGGCATCATAAGCGGTATATACCGTCTTGTGAGCTAATTCCTCATAATCAATCTTGTTCTTGTCCAAATAATTTTTCAGAGTTTTTGAAATAGACATACTTTTATAAATTAATTATTAATAATTTAGTAGTAATTTGGTGCCATTTTGGGCGCTAAATTCTTTATGTCATCGGGATTGATTTTTTGCTGAAAACACTGCCGGCCAGCCAGATGCCTATACCACTCTGGTTGCTGAGGATCTTCTCCTTTGGACGCGGCCATAGAGAAATTAGCGCAAATTTCATATTGATCAGGAGCCAAAATCTTATACTCATAAGGCTTCTTGTTTTCTGGATCCTGAAAACTGGATAATTTAGGAGAATAATCAGGAAGCTTCTTGTCTGAAGCATAACTATAAAGCAGTAATGAGCTTATGTTTGTGATATCCTGCGCTCTTTGAAGATCGAATCTTTTCAGTTTCGTTACTTTTGGCGAGTCTACCAAGAACAATCCCCAAACAACCGCTCCACCACCAATTACAATCACCAACGCAAAAGCAATCATGGAGATTAAACTTCTCTTACCAAAATTCTTACGCCTTAAGTCATAGCCATAAAATCCGAAAATACCCAAAGCAATAAGAAACACGACTAATATTTTTAAAATTATATTGGCCGTATATTCACCATTTAAAAAATTAACCAGAAGCGCCACCAAAGAACCAATTATAACCAAAGCAGAAACCAAAAGCATGAGATAAGTCAGCCATTTATGAATACCACTGACAAAATCCAATTCATGTTTTTTGTACTTACCATGAAGGACACAAATTACCACCAAGAAAATCGGAAGTACAATTATCGAAGAAGCAATACCAGTTTTTGTTCCTGTCTGAAATACCATATCCATCTGCGAACCGAACTCAATCGAACCAAAATATTTATTAATAATATTAAAAAATACACTCCCCACAGAAATTGAAAGCCAACCCAAGGTTATGAGCTGTAATAAATTAAGAAAAGCATCTAGAGCTCCTTTGCCTTTATGGGCATTTTGTGTTTCGTGTTCCATATTTTTTTAAATTAGCTAAGTTTGAAATCATTAATAATAAGCACAAATTTATAACCAAGATATTTGGCTGCCATCTCACAGAAAATCATACGATCATTAAATATTTCAAAGTATTCCATAGGAGTTGCTACCTTGACATCAATCTTTACGCGGAGCACTATTTCTTTCTTGGATTTACTAATTAATAATTGATTATAGGTGGTGGCATAATTAACTCGGTCATGAATATCGCTCTCTCCTAGTCTTTTGTGTGACCTGTAATGTTTAACCCTACTCCTGGATACATCAGATTTATCGGCGAGAATAAGAATGGCCGAAATGTTATCAACCAACCTGATCTCATCCTTGTCATGGCTGGCGATGGCCTGCATTATTCTAGAAATTTCATTAATATTGCTAGTCTTTTCTAAATACACTTGAGAAAAAAGCATGGATGCCCAATAATGATGTTCTGTACGTCCTAAGAAATTTCCCATATCATGGCACCAGCCGGCAATAGCGGCCAATTCCTGATCTCTTGCGCTTAATCCAATTTTTGAAGCCAGTTCTTGTGATCTGCCAGATACGATTCCGACATGCCTGGGACCATGATCCGTGAAACCCAAAGCATCCAAATATATCTCAGTTTGACTAAGAAAATTGCTAATTTTAACATTTTTTTTGACTTCGTTGAGAGTCAATCTCATAAATTTGTCACCTTCCTATAGTTTTTATTTTGTGAATTTAAAACTATTTACAATTAAATCAGTATTTTTCCAATATTCACTAATACAACTTGATAAACTTTTATTATTAATACTACTTAAA
>CAIPBY010000047.1 GCA_903863425.1 Candidatus Buchananbacteria bacterium
TGAATAAAAGTTAAACTGCGCAACTGAACACCGGAGAGGGGGAGACATTTTTTATGAGTTTCAGTGTTATCTTTAATAAAGTGATTGGTGTTGAGGAAAATATTAAGCATGCGATGGATATCAGTGCTTTTTGGTTTAGCCATAGTGGTAGCATAATTATAATTACTTAGACTAATCTAACTATTAGTATAGACTAATTATACGGCTAAATTGAAAAGATGTCAAGTGGGAGGTGGGGATAAGTTGCTTGGTGTTTTTTGATTAATATAAAAAAACAACCCGCAATTGCGGGCTGTCTCTAAGTTGGATAATCAATCTTATTTAACTAAATTTAAAAAATTATCGACAATCTCAGCTCCGCAGCTTTTTTCAACAAACATCTCTGGGTGGAACTGTACGGCATAAATTGGTTTGGTTTTGTGCTTAAAGGCTTCAATACCATCCTTGGAGCGAGCGAGTATTGATATTTCCTTGGTTGCGTCTTTAATCACCCAGCGGTGGTTTTCAAATACCTTGAAGTTGGGGATATTCAAAAATATTTCGTTTGGTTCAACGACTTCAATCTCTATGATACCTTGTTCTTTGCTTGGTAATGACACGAGCGTTGACCCGAAGGCGCGAGCAATTATCTCAAAACCGAAGCAGATTCCCAAAATCGGCTTAGTAGAATTTATGACCAGATCAAATTCCATACTTAGGCGGTCTTCATTTCCATTTACTGTAAAATCATGTCCGCCCGAGAGAATGGTTGCGTCATAGTCTTTGGTATTGATAGTATCGATTTCTGTGTACTTAATTACTTGGCAATTATGGTTGGCTAGCAGACTTTTTAGTTGTGGCAAGTAACTAGTGCCGTTGTTGATGATTAGTAATTTCATTAGTAGTATTTAATTGAATCGTACTATATTTATCATAATAAAATAAACGCTTTTCATCAAGGCGCTTATTTATCGATATTAGAGAATGGGGCGCGTTCGTTCGGCGCCAGAAAGCGCCTCATTTACGTGTTCGGGGTAGCTCGTCAAACGCTCTCGGGGTCGTCCGCCGCGGCGGACCGTCGCTCGATTATCGGCTGTATGAAATATAGTAGTAAATTCTACAAATACCCCAGTTTAGTAAATAGCTTTTTAGAAGGAGGTACTAAATCGTAGTTCCTTAGATCTGAGATTGGTACCCATTCTAATTTTTCTATTCCTTCTCCCGGATTAAGCTCTCCTGAAACATATTCGCAAAGATAATCGAGATAAACATAGAAAGTTATTTCACCATCATGATTAGGTTTTGTTTCCGTGTCCCAATCCAAGCGTTCTGTAGGTTTAATATCAATACCCGTCTGTTTCTTTAAAACCGATTTTAATACTTCTTCAGGATTTTGATTATCGGCATTTAGTTCGCCACCAAATATATACCAAGTTTCTTTGTACGGAGGTGAACCATCGGGCTTCTTTCGAAGAAGAATTTTCTCTCCATTTTTGATCATGCCGATTACTAAAATAGTTGTTTTCATAGTTAGCTCTATTCCTTTGGAGGTTCACATATTTTATCAAATTTTGTTTTAAAAAAGTGGCGTAAAATAAGATATTTTTAATGCTCACTTTTCAAAATTATTGTGCGGAGAAGGGGGGATTCGAACCCCCGAGAGCTTTTACACCCTACTCGCTTTCCAAGCGAGCGCACTCGACCACTATGCGACCTCTCCAGAATGTAATTATTCTACCTAATTATTATGGTTTTGTCTAGTCTTGCTGGTAATGTGTACATACATATGGCGGTTTTTCCAAAAGTATGGCAAAATCAGCTACTATGTGTACGAAACTACCTCAGGATGCTCTCGAAGAAAGGTTGAGATGGGTGCTTCCAATTATGAATAAGGAAATTAAGCTTAATGAAGCCGCTAAGGTGTTTCATGGGGGTCAAAGGACCTTGGAACGCTGGGTCAGCGCTTACAGGGCTGATGGCGAAGCAGGCTTGATACCAAAGTCGACCAGGCCGATGAGCCATCCTAACGAGACGCCAATCAGAGTTAAAGAGCGCATTAAGGAACTAAGAAAAAAGACTAAGCTTTGCGCCACTAAGCTAAACTACAAATTGGTTAAGGAGAATATTAAAATCCATGATCGAACTATTGGTAAAATAATTAAGAAAGATGGGCTAGTTAGAAAATACAGGACTAGAAAAATCAAATTAAACTATGTTAAATTACCTCTCTTACCTGGTGAGCTAGTGGAAATCGATATCAAGTATGTACCCAGTAAAATTGGGGGTAAACGCTACTATCAGTATACTGCAATCGATTGTGCTTCTAGATGGAGGTATCTAAAAGTATATGATAGTATGGGCAATAGTGAATCAGTTAATTTTCTCATAGAGCTTTTAGAGGTTGCTTCGTTTCGCATTCGAGCAATTAAGACTGACAATGGAGCTTGTTTCACTAATAGATATACTGGTTACAAGAAGTCAGATGATCCTAGCAATCCCAAATTACATGAATTAGATATCTTTTGCCAAACGCATAACATCATTCATTATCTAATCGACCCAGGTAAGCCAGCTCAAAATGGCAAGGTTGAAAGAAGTCACAGGACAGATCAAGAGATGTTTTATGATAGACGAGAATTTAAAACTATATTAGGATTAAGGAGATCTATTAAAGTCTGGAATATTTATTACAATAATTTGGAGCATTGTGCCTTAGGCGGGAAGACTCCAAATGAGATGTTATTAATTAATAACTAATCCGCCATATGTATGTGCTTAAAACAAAAAAAATAGTCGTTGGTTTAGTCGACCTATTATGATAAAATATAGTTACAATTGCTGGAAACCA
>CAIPBY010000048.1 GCA_903863425.1 Candidatus Buchananbacteria bacterium
AAAAAGAAAAAGTCTTTCTGTCTTTTGCGCCAAAAGCCAGAATGTCAAAAATCATGGCTAGATTTTATGCTTCACTCCCGAAAATTTTACTTACGCATGCTCGTAAAATTTTCTGGTCGTTCCCGCATAAAATCGTACCTGCCTCGCGTTGCGAGTCAAGGCGGGCAAGATTTTTGAATGCTCGCATGGGTGTAAATGCGGATACAGGGCATGCTTGCAAGCCCATGGGAATCTAGGAACAAAATCAAGCAAGCTAGCGTTTTGGATTGATACTTGAGCGAAGCGAACATCAATCCTAGCGAGTATTGCGTCAGATTTTGTCTAGATTAACCATATGGCTTGCGATTTTTCTTTTGCCCGACTTTTCTTTTACTAAAAAAGAAAAGTGGTTAAATGAAATTAGAACCTGGATTCCCGCCTACGCGGGAATGACAACAAAAAACGTCTATGTTAATATATAATCATGAATTTAATTAACAAAGCTAAAAAACTTCCTTTATCTCCAGGCGTATATCAGTGGTTGGATAGTAAAGGAAAAATACTATATATCGGCCGAGCAACATCTTTGCGTCGGCGTGTTTTACAGTATTTTCGGAACGATATTGATCCGAGAATAGGCGAGATGGTCTCTCTAGCCAAGACAATCAAGCACATCAAGACAGACACGGTACTTGAAGCGATTATCCTTGAGGCTAATTTAATTAAAAAGCATTGGCCCAAATATAATGTCAAAGATAAAGACGATCGCTCTTTTATTTATATTGCTATTCCCAAAACTGAATATCCACATCCAATAGTTGTGCGAGGCAGGGAACTGGAAAAGTTTCCCGCATCCACGAATCGCATCTTCGGGCCATATCAAAGTGCTACACTCATACGAACGGCGCTTAGAATTATTCGGAAAATTATTCCGTATGGCACATGTAAACCAAATTCCGGCAAGCCATGTTTCGATCGCCAGATTGGTTTGTGTCCTGGGATATGCACCGGAGAAATCAGCAAACTTGATTATCAGAAAAATATTAAAAATATAGTTCTGCTTTTGTCTGGTCAGAAAAAGCGCCTCATGCAAAAATTAAAAAAGGAAAATCCAGAATCTGCCAAAAATCTGCAATATATCCAAGACGTAACTTTGATCTCGCGTGATGAATTACGTGACGAAAGAAAGCAGAGAATCGAGGCGTATGACATTTCACATTTTGCCGGCAAAGAAACCATAGGCGCTATGACAGTATTTACCGACGGCTTGCCAGACAATTCACAATACAGATTGTTCAATATCGAGGAAGCGCCAGCTCATGATGATTTGAAAGCGCTCGAGGAAATGATTATTAGAAGATTTAGGCACACGGAGTGGCCTATGCCAGACTTAATTCTTATTGATGGCGGTAAACCTCAAGTGGATCATATCTATAAAATTTTAACTAAGGCGCAGGTGGTAATCCCTATGCTTGGATTATCCAAATACCAAAATGATAAATTAGTTTTTCCGGCCAAGACCAAAGAGTCAATTAAGGGCTTAGCGCAAAGCATCAAGCCGATTTTACTCCAAGCTAGGGACGAGGCGCATCGTTTCAGTAATCGTGCTAGAAAAAACAAAATGAAGATAAAGAACAAGTAAGCTGTCATCCCGACCGAAGCCTCAAGGCTGAGTGGAGGGATCCCTTTTGTGCTAAATGAAAGCGATTCCTCCACTGCGTTCGGATTACCGGACTCCGGTCGGAATGACAATTTTTGAAATTCTGTTCTATGTGCTATTATCTTTTTATATATGGCTCAATCGGTAATAAAAAAATTAAGCTTTCTGAAGCTGGACATGACCTTGATTATAACCTTGGTTTTTTTGATTTGCTTCGGTTTGGCGGCAATTTATAGCGTGGCTCTGGGCCAAGGCAAAGGAGAATTTTTGAATTTTGAGAAACAATTGATTTGGCTAGGAGTCGGCTTAGTTGTAATGATTGTTTTGGCTAATTTTGATTATCATCGGCTTCGTCGTTTCGGTTGGCTGTTTTATGTTATCGGAATAATATTATTGATTTTGGTTTTAACTCCTTTGGGCTCGGTTATCAAAGGATCAAAAGGTTGGTTTAATTTGGGATTTTTCAGTTTTCAGCCGGTAGAACTAATGAAAATAATTCTTATTGCCGTGCTTTCTGGTGTTTGCAGTATGTATGCCAGGACAGCGCATAAATTAAGGCAATTATTTTTCATTGGCTTAATTGTGCTTCTGCCACTCGGCCTAGTCTTGCTTCAACCGGATTTCGGATCGGGTATGGTTTTGTTTTGTATCTGGCTCACCTCATTTCTATTGGTAGCCAAAAAGAAGTGGCATATCTTGGTAGTAATCGGTTTGATTGTCGCCACCATTGCCATGAGCTGGCTGTTTGTTTTCAAGCCGTATCAGAAAGATAGAATTGCGACTTTTCTCGATCCCTCGCTTGATCCATCTGGTAGAGGTTATAATGTCAATCAATCCATTATTGCCGTAGGCGCGGGAAGATTCATGGGACGAGGACTAGGGTTCGGTTCGCAGAGTCAATTGAAATTCATCCCAGAAAGTCAGACAGATTTTATTTTTGCGGTCATCGCAGAAGAATGGGGTTTTGTCGGCATGTTTTTTATAATTGGATTTTATACTATAATTTTTTGGCGACTATATAAAATTGCCACTACGGCACAGGATGATTTTGGCATGTTTTTTACCTTACTAATATCGGCTTTGATTTTCGTTCATGTGTTCATCAATATCGGAATGTGCATTGGTTTGCTTCCAGTGACGGGAATTTCTTTGCCATTTGTGAGTTATGGCGGAAGTTTTTTGGTTACCATGTTGGTACTTATGGGCGTGGTGCTTAGTATTAATAAATCCAGCGCTATCTCCAGACAATACTAGTTCGATTGATTTTTCGACCACAAGCTGATATTATTAATTAACTTATTAAAAATTATCTTTGAAATATTATGAGGGACATAACTCCTCCCAAAAATAATGGTCAATTTGGTAAGTTTCCCGAAGGCTTGAAAATAATTTCTCATTGTCCGGTTTGTCATTTTAATTATAATCCGGCAGAAGTGCGTATTTTGGAAGAACTCGATAACGCTCAGCTTATCCATATAAAATGCAAAAACTGTCAATCAGCTATAGTGGCTATGATTTCCATAAATAGCATAGGCATCAGCTCGGTTGGGTTGGTTACTGATTTGGATGAGAATGAAATTCAAAATTTCAGGGAAATGTCTGAAATTAGCGGAGATGATGTTATTTCCGTTTATCAAACTTTGCAAAATTCCAAAGAGGGGATGCTGGCTTGACTTTTTTGGGATTTTAGGTTAAATTAAGGAAGATATAAATATATAATCAAATAAATTAAGTTATTATGACGATTAAATTAGAAGTTAAAAGCAGGGAATTGGTGGGTAAAAAGGTATTTAAATTGCGTGAAAAAGGCGAAATACCTGCAGTTTTATTCGGCCATGGAGAAAAGAATTCTAATATTCAATTAGATGGTGTTTCTTTTGAGAAGGTTTATAAAGAAGCCGGAGAAAGCACTATTATTGATCTTGTTGTTGATGGCGGAAAGACGCACAAGAAAGCAGCCGAGGACGTGCTGAAAGAGGTTGGTGTCGGTATCCCGGTCGTCGCCGTGGTGAAAGATGAGAAACACCGTCCGCGCGAGGTCATCGGTAGTAGGC
>CAIPBY010000049.1 GCA_903863425.1 Candidatus Buchananbacteria bacterium
AATCATTATCAACTGATTCTTGTTTGCCCACAAATCCTGAAATATATCTTGATACTGCCTCGATAATCACAGCCGTGGGTAATTCTCCGCCGGCCAAAACATATTCACCTATAGAAATTTTTTCATCAACTAATTTCTCCACTCTGGCGTCAATTCCTTCATATCTGGGACAGACAAAAATTAATTGATCATACTTAGATAATCTCTTGGCATCTTTCTGAGTAAATAATTTTCCATTGGCTGCAGTCAGAATAACCCTAGTCTTTGCGCCCGAGGCGCACCCGCCTTGGGCGGGCTTTTTTTTAATTGCTCGCAATGCCTTATAAACCGGCTCTATTTTAAATAACAATCCAACTCCTCCGCCATATGGCTTGTCGTCCACGGTTTGATGCCTGTCCGTGGTCCACTTGCGAAGATTGTGAGTGTTAATTTTCAATAACTTATTTTCCTGCGCGCGCTTAAACAAGCTCTCATTAAAATAAGAGCTGAGAATTTCCGGAAAGATTGTAATAATATCAAATTGTTTTCCGCCCAAGGCGGATCCGCCTTGGGCGGACATTTGTTTATTCATATAATAATTATAACAAATAGCCAAGATAAACCATAGGATATAAGAAAAACCCGCTTGTGGCGGGTTCCTCTTTATGTTTGTACTACGACTTAGATTTTTAGATCATCAACAACATCTGTGTTGATTTCTTCTCGAGGCTGAGATTCTTCTCGATCTCTTCTTGGACCTCTAGAACCTTCTGGTTCGGCAATCTTTAGATTAACTCTCGCATTATTCTGCGCGCCAATGATTTTGGCTAGAGTTCTGATTGCTCTGGCGGTTTGGCCTTGTTTGCCAATGACATAACCGATGTCATTTACATGCACATTTAAGGTGAGTAATACACCTCTCTCATCGACTGTTCTGTCGACTTTGACATCATCTGGATGAGCAACGATTGCTTTGACAATGCCCTCAACAAACTGTTGGTCTCGTTCGGCCATATTTGTTTTTCTGTGTTATTTCTAAGTGCAAGCAATATTTAGGAGTCACCTCCGAAATATTTCTTTGATAATTAATCTAATTTAACTATCTATATTAATGATAGCAAATTTTGACGTGTTTGTCAATGGATATTTATTCCGACGTAACCCTAGGTAAAACGCCCCAAAGAATGTTGAAGATAATCTTCTGTAACTCTACCAATTCCCTAGACTCAATAATAAGAGCCATCTTCTCTTTCCAAGAAACAACGAGCATTTTGTTATTATAGATATTAACCTCCGGAGAAAAATCACCATATGATAAAGGTAAAAATCGAACTTCCCTCATTTCTTCTTGATTAAATTTGGCCCTTTCAATAGATGTTTTGTTTTGGGGCATAATGCCTTTGATAAAAATTTTCTTGTCGGCTCTTCTTTTGTAATACTGCGGAAAAAAATTAGGCAACCCCTCGTTCATGGTAACCACATTAGCATAAGCCAAAATAATCTCTTTTGAATTCAAAGTATCTTCATAGGCTTCGCGCATACCCTTTTCACCCTCAAAAATCATTACTTTGGGCTTGTTTGTGGCGATATTCTGCAAAGAGATGAAGCTAGGCAACAATCCCTCTATCTTCGCTTTTTGAGAATCAATTATTTTGACCTTTTCTTCTTTTTCTCTGTCTAAATACGTCAATAAACGCTTTGGCTCCAACGCATTGAAATAAACAGCTGCTTTTTTCTTAAATTTATTAATTAGCCCCCTTTGGATCAAGGAATCAAACAAATCATACACCGTAGTGCGATTTATGCCTGTTTTACGCGCCACAGTTACTGCTTTAGCTGAACCTTCCTTAAGTAACGCCACATAAATCAAAGATTCCTTATCAGAAAGCCCTAATTCCTTCAATAAATCCATTACTGATTGTTGTGGATTTTCTTTCGACATATTTTAGTTTAAACTTAAATATTATTTATTAATTTTTGTTAGTTTTATTATATAACTATTGAACAAATATGTCAAATAACCTATTATTAATAGTTAAATAATAAATAAAACTAGCCATGAAAAACCAATTAGATAAGGCAAAAAAACAAGTATTTCCAAATGTATCAGAGGTATTTACTAACGGCTTTCCTCAAAATTATCGTCCATGGGTAGACGGTTGGTCATTCTCTGAGGATCAATTGAGAAGTAAATTGCCTGATGGCACTTATAAACTACTAACTTTGGATATTAGTATTAGCTCTGATGATTATGTCAAAGAAGTAAACGCTGGTCCACAGGAAAATCTCAGCCAAAGAGCTGAAGAGAATTATAAATGTGAAATCGGCTGTAAACATTGCTTTGAATGCAAAACCGATACCAATAATCCTCTGATGACTTTCGATGAGATGAAATCTGTCATTGAGAAAGCCAAACGACTTGGCTTAGAAACGGTTAAATTCTTAGGCCCGGGTGAACTCCTTCATAATCCTAAATTATTTGAGATACTAGATTATTTTGAGAGCGGAAATATCAGAATTGGGATTTTTACCAAAGGAGTAATTTTAGGTGACAATGAGCTGTCGCAGAAATTCTTCTCCTTGTCAGCTAAAGATTTCTGCAAAAAATTATACAACTACAATTGTGTACGATTGCTGATCGGATTTACTTCTGCTGATCCGGAAACCGAACATCAAAGATTGCAGACCTCCATAGAAAACTTCAGTGAGAAAAGAAATAGAGGAATAGAAAACATGACTGCCCTTGGCATGAATAAAGATCCGCAGTGCCAAAGAATGGCTTTGATTTGCGCGCCAATACTACAAGACAATATTGATGAAGCCTTTCAAATTTTCCAATGGGGAGTAAAGAGAAATATCCCGGTCGTGCTAGCTCCAACTATGGTCAGCGGTAAAGGTCTTGCTATGCCAGAAATACAAAATGAGGACTTCAAAAATAACACCTTAGTTAATTTATACGCTGATATTTATTCTTGGTTAATTAAACAAGAAATTATGAACGCAAATCAAATAGAGCAAGAGGGAGTTTCGCCATATGCCGGATTCGCCTGCAATCAATTCATCAGCGGGATGTTTGTTAGAAAAGACGGACGCATTCAGGCTTGCCCAGGCAATGAGACTAGAACTTTCAGATACTGCAACGATATTAGGCATGATGATTTAGAAGCTGTCTGGAAAAATAGCATGGGTTACAAATTAAGAAAAGAATTAGTAGAAACTGGAAAGATAACCATATCACAACCGTGCTACGCCAAAACCGAGGGCGAGTTGGTTCCTAAAGGTTCAATTCCTAAAAACTTCTACCAATTAGTTATCGATAAAATTAAAAATGATAAAGAAGAACGACAACGCAAAACCCCGCCTTTCGCGATAGGCGGGGTTTTGAAATAGCATTTATTCAGTTTTTGTTTCTTCTTTAACTTCCTCCTTGACCGCTATAGCTTCAGCATCGGCGGTAGCAACAGGTTCTTCTGCTTTCACTTCTGCTGGAGCAGGAGCCTCTTCCTTAACTTCTTCAACTGGCTTTTCTTCTACAACTGGAGTTTCTTCAACTTTTGGAGCTTCGGCTGCAACTTTGGCTTCCTCTGCTTCTTTCTCTGCTGTGGCTTTTGCTTCTATCTCAGCTTTCGCCTTACTAGCCTCTTCCGCATCTTTGGCTTTTTTATCAGATTCTATCTGTAATCTCTTTTTCTTGCCAGGCTTTGATTTAGAAGCTCTGACTTTCTCTGCCTTAATTATTCCCTGAGTGACAAATAGATTGTGAACTGTTTCACTTGGTTGTGCGCCCTTGGCAATCCAATCCTTGGCCTTTTCGGCATCAAGAACAACTGCCTTTGTTTGTGGGTTATAAGTACCGAGCTTGTCGGTATAATCACCCCATGGATCTTTGGCCTTTTCTACTACAATAATGGAGTATAAAGGGGCCTTTTTCTTTCCTTTTCTGGAAAATCTTATAGTTAACATTGAGTTTTGTTTATTATTGTTTTCCGCCAGAGGCGGATCAGCCTGTGGCTGAAGATATTAAGTTGAGCACTTAAACCTATTAAACTTACAGCAGTTAGTTTTGACTAGGCTCTAAACGGTATTAATAGATTACTATATTTAGTAAAAAATGTCAATAAAACGTAAAATTATTGATTTTGTCATTATTGCAATATTATTTTTATTTCTATACAATTAATATGCAAAAATCAATGTACGAACCCAGGAGGAATCGCGAATGAGAGCAGTAGGTAGCACCGCAACATTGAGGAGGTATGTCGACGGAGCGAGCAAGTTTCCAAAGAGTGCCTCAGGTAAAACCGCTACCATCACGGGAGCTGGTGAAACCCATTTCCCTGAAGGATACCCCTACAGGGTATCTTACGAAGATGGAATGGCAAACAACAATGTCCCTGCGCGGGAATGCGAACTCATCGATTGATGGGCGTACCCGCACACAATCGACCCTCAACCCGCCTGGCGGAAACACTCCGCTGGGCATATTTTTTTACTAAAAAATTATTCTACCTTCTCAATTTCACTCAACTTCAAACTAATCAACCTGGAAATTCCATCGCCTTGCATAGTCACGCCATAGAGTACATCGGCATGCGACATAATAGCGCGATTATGAGTAATAACTATAAATTGCGTCTTGTGCGCCAACTCCTCAACTATACCAGAGAACTTCGATGAATTCTGTTCATCAAGTGCGGCATCCACTTCATCAAAAACTATAAACGGCGCTGGATTATTGGCAATAATGGCACAGATAAGAGATAAGGCAGTCATCGTCTTCTCACCGCCAGAAAGAGACGTAATATTTTTGATCTTCTTGCCTGGCGGACAAGCTTCAATTTCAATTCCCATGTTGGCCAGAGAAGATTTATCTTCAACATGAATAACTTTTTTTGGTACTTCAGTAACCTGAACTTCCCCCTCAACCACCTCTCCGGTTTCTACTGCCATAACTTCTGCCACGGCTTCTTCTGCTTCAGTTAATTCTTTCTGAGCCAGAACCAACTTAGCGCTTCCGCCATCAAACAACTGCTTGAAATACCTTGAGAAATCATTATTTATCTTTCTGAATTCATCCTCAAATTGCTTCTTAATAACTTTATCAAGTTCCACCACAATCTTCTCCAAATCCTTAATCGCTTTCTCCAGGTCCTCACTTTGCTTAGTCAAAAATTCAAATCTTTGACTGACTTCTTCATACTCTTTCTCAATTTCCGGATCAATACCACCGATTAATTCCAATTGCTTCTTCAATCTATCTATCTTTCCCTTCGACTCCTCCAAATCAACGCCGTCGATATCAACTGTATTCTTGGGCTGGAATTCATCGCCCAAGTCTTCCTTCATAGATAAATAAATGTCTTCTTTTTTGGTTTCAATTCTAGCAAGCTCGATCTTCACTTCGCCAAGAGATGAAACCAAGCCGTTAAGTTCATTTTGCAAATTATGCATTTCCTGCTGAATGGCAAATATCTGACGTTTCTTTTCTTCTTCTTTGAAATTGAAATTATCAACCTTCTCTCGAACTCCATTTATCTTCTTATCCAAATCAGCAATCTGTTTCTCCATTTCTTCCTTCTTCACCTTCAACTTCTTGAAATACTCATCCTGCTGTGCTGGAGTCAAAGCGCTTTCTGCAATTTCTTCAGCCACTTTTGCTTTTTCTTTTTTAATTATGGCCAACTCTTGATTCAAGCTGGATATCTGAGCATTTTCTACTTGTATTGCTACTTTCACTTCAGACAATTGGGCCATCAGAATTTCTTTGTCCTTGTATTGATTCTCAATTTTAACTTTGGAATCGGCAATCTGTCTAATCTTTTCTTCCTGTGAATACAAATCCTTTTCCTCCAATTGTGACCAGCGTAAAAATTCCTTTTTCTTGAATCCGCCTTTCATCACGCCGGACTTTTCCATCAAATCACCATCAAGAGTGACCATACGCTCGCGTCCTATGCCCAAATTCTTCGCATCATCAAGAGTATGGACAACGATTGTGGAACCAAATATCTGCTCAAACACTTTCTGAAACTTAACTTCAAAATTTATCAAACTTACTGCCAAACCAACAGCGCCTTTTTCTTGTGCCATTTCCTGCGCCTCACGACTAACCGGATAACTGGTTAATTTATTGAGTGGAAAAAAGGTGACTGACCCCAATCTATTACTTTTCAAATAATTTATACATCTTACTGCCACTTCATCAGTCGCCACTACCACAGCATTGAGACGATTGCCAGCCGCTGAAGCCAAAGCCGCTTCAAAATTCTTGTTGATTTTTCCCACATCACTGACCATGCCATAAATTCCAGCGATTTCGTCCTTCAACTTAAGCACCGCCTTAACTGATTCTAGTGCATAATTAACCTTTCCTCCGCTTCTCTGATTATAATATTCATCCTGAATAATCTGTAAATTATTCTGCAACACAGTCAGCTCAGCATTGAGATGATTAATCTGAGTCTCCTTTTCTTTCTGTGACCTCTCGCTATTTGCAATCTTGGCACTGGAATTCTTGACCTCAACCTCGATTTGCCTAATTCTTTCTTCCAACTCATCTTTCCTATTTTCCAGCCAAGTCAGATTCTGCTTGCCCACTTTGGAATATTCCAAATCCATCTTGCCCTTAACCATGGTCAGTTCTTTCATAATCACATTTTTCTCCGAGCTCAAACCATTCAAATTTTCCTGCAAATTATTGAATTCCTGGCTCCTATCTGCCTCCTCACTGAATTTAGTTAATTCCTCTTGCAAGTCCTCTAATTTCCGATTAATTCCTTGTCGCTTCTTTTCTTCCGTATTATATGACAAAGCATATTTTTCATAATGATTATTTAAATCAAACCAAATCTTGCCATAATATTTAATTTGCACTTCCTTAAGCTCTTTCTCAAGCTCCTGCCTTTGGCGTAGTTTATTTACTTGTCTGGTCAAAGACTTGAGTCGTGGCTCCAACTCTTGGAGCAAGGCTCCGGCAGATTCAATATTTTCACGAGATTTCTTGAGCTTATTAACCGACCTGTCGCGCTTGATTTGAAATTGCTTCACGCCAGTGGCTTCATCAAAAAACTCTTTTCGTTCTTGAATAGAATAATTTACTATTTTATCAACCATACCTTGCCCAATTACGCCATAAGTATTCTGTCCGAAGTTGGCTTTGGCCAAAAGCATTACAATATCAAATAATCTCACTTCATTCTTGTTGAGCAAATATTCACTACTGCCATCACGGTATATTTTCCTAGTAATGGCGACCTCTGTATAATCAATCGGCGCACTGCCATCTTCATTGTTCAAAAACAAAGAAGCTTCAGCCATACTCATTTGAGTTTTTTTGGCCGAGCCGGAAAAGATGACATCAGTGGATTTCTTACCGCGAAGCAATTTGAGGCTTTGCTCTCCCAGGACCCATCTGACTGCATCCACGATATTGGATTTACCAGATCCATTTGGTCCGACGATAGCCGTGATGCCACGGGTTCTATCTTTTTTATCTGGGGCAGGGAATTCCAAAACCGTCTTGCTGGCAAAAGACTTGAATCCTTGGAGTTCTATACGCTGTAAATACATGCGAAGTAGTAATTCGTAATTAATAATAATTTTATCAGAAAAACCAGTTTAAGACAAAGTGCATAATTGACATAATCTTATTTTTATTATATAACAATACCGGCACAAGCCAAATAATCGCACAACCAACGGACGACGCCTGAGGCGTAGTCATGGAGAATAACAATGAACTTGGTACAAGGAATAAGGATTCCAGAAGTAAGTCTTTTCACGGTCCTCTTCAGCTTTATCGCCCGGATCGTGGCCGAAGAAGGGGGTGCGAGTTTCCTCGTTCAAGGAATCAATAAGGGGGAAATAGCCCCTGGAGTTGAGCCGGCAAGTGGGGAAAAACTCCTACCCGTAGGGAGTCTGTACGATATTACCGGACTACCTGAGGCATGGACATTTCTGGAGTGTCTGCGCAAGCTGATGCTCCAGATCAATGAGAAAGAAAAGGAGTTATCTGCAGTATTTGTTGAGGCGTCCCACGCTTACTCTGCAAAACAACTGGTACACGAAGACATACTTCACGCAGAAGGTGTTGACTCGGAATCTAAGAGAATGGCCATGAAAGAAGTAAACGACGAGCTAGTCCCTCTAAAAGAAGCAGAAACTACGGCAAAGAGGGAACGTGACGAATTTACGGAGGCGACTAAAAGTGTTTGCCTCCAGCATGGCGCTCTTCATACCCTCTTTTGGGCTTACGTAAAATTGAAGTTCACGGAACTCGCCGGTCACGAAGACTCCTTCGGGGTCTTTGGAACGAATCTATCCGTGGCTTGGATTGAGCGCGACTGAGTTTCCAAGGCTGTTCCACGCACCGTGTGTGGACAGCCTGATTTTTTTTCACAAAATATGACTTTTGACCCGTAGTCAGTTATAATATAGATAATAAATTTATGTCAAAACTTAAACAAAAATTAGTTATAATTGACTCTAACGCCCTTATTCATAGGGCTTTTCATGCTTTACCTCCGACTCTGACCGACAACCAAGGTCGGCCGACCAATGCCGTCTATGGTTTCACCACTATTCTGCTCAAAACCATCAAAGACATCAAACCGAATTATATTGCCGCCTGCTTCGATCACAAAGAGAAAACTTTCCGCCACAAAGAATTTGAAGCCTACAAAGCTCATCGAGTAAAAGCGCCTGATGAATTATACGCTCAAATGCCTTTGGTCAAAGAAATACTTACTGCTTTTGATATTCCAATTTTTGAGAAAGCCGGATTTGAAGCTGACGACCTTATCGGCACCATCGCTCATCTCAAGACCGTCGATCGCCCGGACATCGAGACTATTATTGTTACCGGCGATCAAGACGCTTATCAATTAATTGATGACAATACCAAAGTCCTCACTCCACACAAAGGATTAAGTGAAACCATGCTTTATGACACAGATGCCATAAAAGAAAAATTTGAAGGGCTAAAGCCAGAACAATTAATTGATTATAAGGGAATCAGGGGCGATGTCTCCGATAATATCCCTGGCGTAAAAGGAATCGGTGAAAAGGGCGCTATAGATTTGCTTAATAATTTTGGAAGCATTGAAAATATTTATAAATATATTGATTCACCGAAAATAAAAGATCGAATTAGAGAATTACTTAAGCAGTACAAAGACGATGCCCTGCTTTCCAAGAGACTAGCGACCATTATTCTCGACGTGCCAATTGATTTCAAGCTAGAGGATTGCCTCTTTGAGGGCTTTGACATGCAACAAGTAATTGAAGTGTTCCAAAGATTCAATTTCAAAAGATTGCTCAGCCAATTACAGACTCTAGCCGGTGAGAAAAAAATAAAAGTTACCGGCGGACAAGGAGATTTGTTTGCAACCTCTGCGCAAACCGCCACCGCAGAAACAAAAGAAGATGAAAAATCAGAAACGAAGAAAAAAGGAGCTGAAAATTATACGTTAATAAACAATAAAAATATTAAACCATTTTTAGCTGATCTCGGTAAACAAAAAGAATTTTGTTTTGATACCGAGACTACCGGTCTTGATCCGTTTGATAGCTCTCTTGTGGGAATAAGTTTTTGCTGGCAGAAGAATGAAGCCTACTATGTGTCGACAGAGTTAGCTAAAACTGCCAAGAAAGAATTAACAGAAATATTTGCTGACGCAAAAATCAAGAAAATCGGACATAATCTAAAGTTTGATATCGAAGTCTTGCATGAATTTGGTCTCAAAGTTAATGGCATTTACTTCGATACTATGATTGCTTCTTATCTGCTCAATCCTGGTCATCGCCAGCACAGTTTGGACACATTATCTTTTGTGGAGCTTGGCTATCAAATGCAATCAATAGAAGAATTAATCGGCAAGGGCAAAGAACAAATTTGCATGTCCGAGGTAGGCGTAGACAAAGTGTGCTGGTATTCTTGCGAAGATGCGGATATTTCCTGGCAATTATATGAAAAATTCTTACCGGAGTTGAAAAAAGAAAACATGGATGGACTTTTTCATAAGCTGGAGATGCCTTTGGTGGATGTCTTAGCGCGAATAGAGAAGAACGGCGTGAAAGTTGACGGCGATTTCCTGAAAAACATGAGCAAAGAATACGGGAGTAAAATAAAAAGTCTAGAGAAAAAAATCCACAAACTTGCCGGCATGGAATTCAATGTGTCTTCGCCCTTACAACTCAAAGAAGTGTTGTTTGAAAAACTCCAAATTCCAGTCAAAGGTATCAGTAAAACAAAAACTGGAATCTCTACTGCGGCCAGCGAATTAGAAAAAATGCAGGGATTACATCCCATCATTGACCTAATCATTGAATATCGCGAAACCACCAAACTCAAAAGCACTTATCTTGATGCCTTGCCTAAACTGATCAATACTCACGATGGAAGGGTGCATACTTCATTCAATCAGACTATCACTGCCACCGGAAGATTGTCATCATCCAATCCTAATTTGCAAAACATTCCTATCCGCACCGAAGAAAGCCAACTCATTAGACGCGCTTTCGTGGCTAATAAAGGATTCAAAATTATAAAAGCAGATTACTCCCAAATAGAGCTTCGCATTGTGGCTTCACTTGCTAATGATAAGACTATGCTGGAAATTTTCCGTACTGGCGGAGACATCCATACCACTACAGCAGCATTTATCAATGAAGTAGAAATAAAGGATGTAACCAAAGAAATGAGAAGACAAGCCAAAGAAGTAAATTTCGGCGTTCTCTACGGTATGGGCGCCTGGGGCTTAGCGAGTAGGACGGGGATAAGCAATGCGAGGGCGCAAGAATTCATTACCAAGTACTTCTTGAAATACGAAGGCGTCAAAAAATACATTGCAGAAATTATTGAAATGGCCGAAGAAAAGGGCTATGTGGAAACTCTTTATGGCCGAAGAAGATATATTCCAGAAATTAATTCCAGCATCCAGCAAGTCAGAGCTTCAGCCGAGAGAATTGCCACCAATATGCCTATTCAAGGCACGGCCGCTGATCTCATTAAGCTGGCCATGGTAGAAATACAAAACAAACTACCAGAAATTTCACCTAAATCCAAAATGATTCTCCAAGTTCATGATGAGCTGGTCTTCGAAGTGCCAGAGCATGATGTAAGCAGAGTTTCGGAATTCATTAAAGATTCTATGTGCTCAGTCATGAAGCTTCGAGCACCCATTGAAGTGGAAGTAAGCGAAGGAGATAATTGGGGAGAGACAGAGAAAATAAAAATTTAAATCTAAAAAATCCCCGAGAGGGGATTTTTTAGTTTGCTACGAATAAAAATTTATTTAATCAACTTCTTAAATTTAGTTTGCCAAACCTTCAACTCTTTAAATATTTTATCATTAAAATTCTTAGGCTTAAATTCAAATATAGCATTAGCATTTCTCATACAATAACCCAGCTCTCCCTTATTATTTTGAGCAAAGTACCATTTAAAACTATCAATAATATCTGCCGTCTTTACGATAAGAGCAGTTTGGCCATTTTTAATGCAACGCTTAATAAGCTCTTTGGTTTTCTCCTCTTTGTCTATGATAGAATCATTTTTTGTGCTAGCTAATATTAATTTTACCACCTTATCACCGAATTCATCCCTCAACATTTTCTCACTAGCCTTTGACCATTCAATCGCATCATGGAGAATTCCAGCCAAAACCACCTCCGACTTGTAACCATTCTCATAAAGGTAAACTCCTACTCGAATATCATGGAACAAAATCGGCTTCCTACTATTTTCACTAGAAGCTGGCATGTATTTGGCCAAAAAACGTACCGCTCTTTCAAATTCAATATTTAATGATTTTGTCATAAATGTCTATTTTGTTAAGCTTTCTTTAATTGTAAACTAGGTTAAGTCAATTGTAAACCAATTAATAATTATTATTTCTTTTTAAAATTCCAACACCCTATAGTTTCCACACAGCCATTCTTACTCAAAGACTCATTATTTAGATTAACTATTCTCCTGCCAAGACATGAATTACACTTGCCTGTGGCGAAATTTTCACACTCATCTCCGCATTTTCCACGGTATTTTCTCCCTCGAATAATTTTCATTTCTTCACTGTTCCAAATATCAGATAATCTGCTATTCTTTATATTACCCAAAGAAACATCCATAGCTCCGATACATGGACGCACTTCTCCATATTGATTTATATACAAATGATGAAAGTATCTATCACAAACAGTTCCCACATAACTCTGAGAAATTTCCCATTCATTTCCAAATTCTTCTTCATCCATTTTCTGAAGCTCTAATAATTTATCTCTTAACTGCTCATCGCCAGCACACAAGTTGCATTTTGCTCCTCTACCCCTCTTTAAGATGCTATCGCAATCAAAAATAATATTATTTCTTCTGCAAAATCTGAGTATATCTGCTATTTCTTCTAAGTTAGAAAGATCACTATCATCATCTGTCATAATAGAAGTAACGAGAGCCATTCTAGATTTACGACCAAACTTTTCCATACATTCTTTCTCATTATTAAATCCCTTGCGTATCAGAATATCTATCGCCCTATTTCTTTTCTCTCCATATCCGCTAATTACTCTACCCCTAGAAACATCTGAAACAAACCTATCTTGAAGCTCCGGGCTCAACGTATTGCATTTAAGCATAATTTCTACTGGCAATAAGCACAACTTATCAGCAAGCTCTTCATCAATAAATTCACCGCTAGTAAATAAAGTGACATATATCCCCATTTCCGCGCATCTGGATATAAATTTTAAAGTTAATTCCTTGTTGCCACACAAAAACGGTTCACCGGCACCTGGAATTCCTATGGAATCAACTCCTTCTTGCTTGACCTGGCTTAAAATATTTTCATAATCACCCCAAGAGAGTAAATTATCCTTTGTTACATCTTCACCCCCGCAAGCATAGCAATAAGAACAAGCCAAATTGCAGAAGCCTGGCAATTCTACCCATAAAGTCTGCAAATTTCCAGTATTTTGCCTCTCTAAACCATGTTGAACGGCTTTCGTATTGATTTTATTCATATATTAACTATTAATCTTTAACAATCAATTATAATAATTTTATTGAAAAGTGTCAATTACTAAGTGTCAAATTAATAATTAATAACATTATCTATGATTTATGTATTGATTTTTACTGGACTATTTGCTATCATAGATATGACGAATATGCGTCGTCATAATTAATTATCAAACATATGGAATTAATATCCGTTTTACAAAAAATAGGCCTAAATGAGAGGCAATCCTCTCTATATTTCTCTCTCTTGCAAGGTGGCTCTAGTAATATTCAAGAAATAACACAGAAATCGCACATAAAACGTACCACCGCCTACAGCATATTAGACACTTTGATTCAAAAGGGATTAGCCACAATGTCAAAAAAGGACGGACACCGGGAATATTTTGCAGAAGATCCGCAAAAAATACCACTTCTATTTGAAAATCAAATAATGCTTATTGAACAACAGAAAAAAGAAATAACTGAAATAATTCCGGAATTGCATTCTTTCTATAATACTCAAACCAAAAAACCCAAAATAAGATTCTACGAAGGTATTGAGGGTATAAAATTAGTACTTAATGAAACCCTAGATATTCCTGCTGGCGAAGAAATACTAGCCTACTCTTCTGCAGAGTCCATACATCAATATTTGGGTGATGAATATGTTAGTTATTATCTATCAATGAGAATTAAAAAAAGAATACGCCAACGGGCTATTGCCGAAGACTCCGAAGAGGCTAGAGAGCATCAAAAAAATGACATTCAAGAATTAAGAAAAACTAGACTAATAAATCAAGAATTATTC
Source organism: Candidatus Buchananbacteria bacterium (assembly GCA_903863425.1). Taxonomy (GTDB): domain Bacteria; phylum Patescibacteriota; class Patescibacteriia; order 2-01-FULL-39-33; family 2-01-FULL-39-33; genus CAIPBY01. The sequence continues at coordinate 13,785 of CAIPBY010000049.1, forward strand.
CCGTTTTCCAATGAAATAAATATATTCAAGAATAAAATATGTATTATCTCATACAAAGATCTTCTCGGAATAATAATAGAAAGCACTGAAATTGCGAAAACACAAAAATCCATATTTGAACTTGCCTGGCTGGGCGCTTCTAAGATAATTTGATTGTTATCGCCAAATTATATAATATGAGCTTACTATGATTTTCTTCGTCTATGGCACGGACTACTTCCGCTGTCAGCAAAAATCCAAGGAATTACAGGACCAATTTACCCAAAAACGGGATAAGTCGGGTTTTAATGTGGTCAAATTAGACGGCGAAGATCTTAATTTCGATCAATTCAAGCAAGAGGTTCTCACGGTCCCCTTCCTGGGTGAGAAGAAATTCATAGTCGTCACTAACGTAACCAAAAATAGAACCATCAACAAAGAACTGCTCGACTTCCTCAAAACCAGAGAAAAAGAATTGGAAAATTCCTTGATGTTTGTAGAGACTTATTTTAGCAAGAAAGAAGAACCTGCCAATGCCTTGTATAAATATCTCAAAACTCAAAAATATTCCTGGGAAATAAACACACTTGCCGGATATAAAATTGAAAAATGGCTCACTCAATATTTCCAACAGAGAAATTCCGTTGCGACCCCCAAAGCTGTTTCTGAATTAGTGGCTCTCGTGGGCAATGACCTGAGCCAACTCACTCGCGAGGCCGACAAATTAATCGCCTACAAACGCCAAGAACAAATCCAGCCTGAGGATGTGAAACTGCTGGTCAGTGCCAAATTCGAGGACAATATTTTTGACTTAACTGATGCCATTGCTCTGAAAAACAAGAAATTGGCCTTGAAATTAATTTCTAATCAACTTAAAAGCGGGTCTGCCCCGCTTCAAATCCTGGCTATGATCTCGAGACAATTCAAAGTCATATTGAAAGTCAAAAGCAAACTCGAGGAAATCTCCGGCTATCCCAATCAAGCACAAATCGCCTCAGAAATTGGTGAACATCCATTTGTAATTAAGAAAGCTATTGATCAATCAAGGGGATTCTCGCTTGATGAGCTTATAAAAATAAATTCTAAACTACTCAATATAGAAGCACAACTAAAAAGCGGGGCCAAAAACCCCGAACTGCTATTTGATCTGTTGGTGCTGAAAAATTAAGACTCTTTCCCGGCTAACTGTCCACAGGCGCCGGCAATAGTCGTACCAAAAGACCTACGCATTATACAATCTATTCCTTCTCGAATCAATATCATCTTAAATTCTTCCATTCTCTCTGGCGATGACGGCTTATATTTTGAAATTACTCCGCTCTCATTGTAAGGAATCATATTGACCATCACCAATGGCTTCTCCAGTGACTTAATCAACACGGCCAGCTCTTTGGCCATTTTTATTTTGTCAGTCACATTTTCAATCATAATATATTCAAGCATCACCTTGCGATTGGTTTTGATAATATAATTATCAATCGCCATAAAAATCTTTTCCAAGGAATATTTCTTATTAATTGGCATCAATTGCGATCTCACCTTGTCATCAGGCGAATGCAGAGAAACCGCTAGATTAACCTGAATCGGAAAATCAGACAATCTTTTAATTCCTTCGGTAATTCCAACTGTCGAAACAGAAATAGATCTGGCGCCGATATTGAATCCGTCTTTGTCGTTTAAAATTTTTATAGCCTCAAGCACATTATCAATATTTAGAAACGGTTCACCCATGCCCATAAACACTATATTATCTATTCTTTCTCCTTTCTCCTTGAACAATCTGGCAAAAAATAAAACCTGGACAATCATTTCCCAAACCGTCAAATTTCTTTTGAATCCATTCTGCCCAGTGGCACAAAATGTGCATCCTAGAGCGCATCCAGCCTGAGAGGAAACGCAAATGGAATTTCTTTTCTCATACATCATAAGCACGCTTTCTATACAAATTCCATCTTCTAATTCTATCAAGGCCTTCATTACTCTCGGCTCTTTGAATATTTTGGCATTTATTTCCAAAGGAAAATCTTGACTTAATTTTTCCTTGAGTTCTTTGGGCAGATTACTCACTTCATCCCAATTCGAAACCAAGCTTTTAAATAAAGCTTCATTAACCTGTTTGTAGCGATAAGCTGGCTGGCCTTCTAATATTTTTTTTAATTTGGTGAGCATAATATTTCACTACCAAAATCCCCTCCGGTTGGAGGGGAAATTATTACTTGAGCATTGAGTTTAATCTTTTCATCAGTCTGGACTTCTTTCTGGCTCCAGAATTTTTTTTCATGATCTTCTTCTGAATGGCTTTATCAATGGCTTTTATAGCCTCTTTGACTTTTTTTGCGGCCTCCCCCTCTTTCTTCTCTACCAGAGTCTTTGATTTATGTACTAAGTCCCTGAGATTTTTTTTAATATTTGCGTTTCGAGTCGCCCTAGTCTTGCTTTGCTTCAGGGCCTTGATCGCAGCTTTCTTGATTGGCATAACTTAGGATTATTTATTTAACATTTTTAATTATAACATAATTAAATGCCTTTGACAATAGCTAAATTTTGGATTAAAATAAAGTCAAGGTATTAATAATAAAGAGTTAGATATGTTCAAAGAAAACACCACTGAGCATAATGAACCGGACACGATTATCGGCCCTTCCGTAAAGGTTGAGGGCGACTTCGTGACCGAGGGGAATATCATCGTTGAAGGCACCATTTGCGGTACCATCAAAACTTCCAAAAATCTCAAAATCGGCACCGCGTCGAAGATCTTTGCCAACACCAGCGCTGACAATGCCATCATCTCCGGCGAAGTGCAAGGGAATGTCAACATTACCAATAAACTTGAACTCACTCCTACGGCCAAAATCTTCGGCGATATCAGAGCCACTAAATTGGTTATCGCTGAAGGCGCCATCATTAATGGCAAATGTCTCATGAGCGACAAAGCCAAATCACTCAAGCCGGACTTTTCCAAACAGAAAAGAATCGAGCTTCGCCCCATTGTCCCATTAGAAAAATAAGTTTCCTTACCCTATCATAATATGTACCATTATTTTTATGATTCGTTTTTGAATGAAAAAAAATACCAACCTATTCTGGCCAAAACCGAATCAAGGTTGATGGATTTAGGAATTAATGGAAAAATCAGCAAGCTATCCATTCTCAAGGACCTTGATCAAATAATCATCAATGAAGTCAAGCAAGGCGTGAAAACTGTTGTAATTGTAGGAAACGACAAAACCATCGGAGAAATTACCAATATTATCGCCGATCTCGATGTGACTATCGGCATAATACCTATTGGCGAGAATAATCGCATAGCGAGGCTTCTAGGCATACCAGAGGGCGACTCTGCTTGCGATGTCTTATCTGCCAGAATTATCCAGAAAATGGATTTGGGGCTGGTTAATGGCAGTTATTTCTTCACTTCTTTGGAATTCGATGGAGAAAGCGCCAATCTTAACTGCGATAATAATTATTTCCTAAGCTTTGACGGCAAAAATAATTCTATCACCATCAACAACCTCTCTATTGCCGACTCTACTCCGATCAAATCCAACGAAGGATTATTCAGCATTCAAATCAAACATACTCAAAAAGGATTTTTCAAAAGCCAAACCACCAACAGCTTTCTTAAAGCGCAGAAAATAAGCATCAGCGGTGAGGGGAAGTCTATTCCTATTTTCATGACTGACGAAAAGAAGGTTATTAAAACTCCAGCTGAAGTGACTATTATTCCCAAGAAGATTGATATAATTGTGGGGAAGAGTAGGTTGATTTAAAATAAATGTTTTTCAAATAAAATAACGCCGTGGACATCCGTGTCCTCGGCGTTTGTGTTTGATTTTTACCATATTCACCTTATTTCCCTTCTAGCCAATCAGCAAGCCTGTCTACAAACCAGACTGCTACTCGATATACTGATTGGCCAATATTGACAGTTAGATAGGCAAATATCAGATCTGCCAGGAGTAATGTTAGTGCGGCAGTTAAGCCCAAGCTAAGGAACACTAAAAGCGTCAAACAGCAAATGAAAAATTTCTGCCATGGCGCATTCTTTGCGTCTACTGCGGCCACAGAGAATATTATGGCTGGAAATACTAACTGTCCGATTCTATCTTGCAGACAGAGAAAGATCGCCAAACCAACGAATTCCATAACCGCCAGGACGGACAGTAGTGTGACATATTTCCTGAAATACTTATGAGTCGCTTCCTTCGGCCAGAGGCAGTTGATGACTAGAGGAAGAATCAAAAGCGCCAATGGATCCAGCCAACGATTGAAAAAGGGATGGCTGGGCAAAATCGTTTCCGGTAATGACCCGACGATTTTTTGCCAGACAAGCCAGAAGAGCGTCAGTGCCAGCGAGCCGAGCAGGCTGAAACGGTAGATGATTCTAATATTTGTCCTGTCTAGGAAGCAACTTACCGGTTTTGCAACCGTCCGCAACCAGCTCCTTATCCTGATATCATTAGTTTTTATGGTATAAACGCAGATTATCAGAAACAAAAAAGTAACTGAATTTACACAGGCTGTTGACCAAGCATCTTCAATTCTAACCAAGATATTCATTGTGAGTCTCCTTTGCGAGTTGATTTTCAATGTCCGAAACTATTCCATACTGCTAAGCTAGTGTACCATTTTATAATATATTGTCAATATACATTACAAAATAAGTATCTATATTTTATCTAATTTGACAAATACTATAGCTAATATATAATTAACTGTATAAATTATTTACAACAATATTATGATTTTAGACCAATTAAACAAATATTTTTATCTGGATGACCGGGAAGCCAAAGTTTATCTGGCAGCTTTAGAATCTGGTCGGGCCAAAGTCAGCGAAATTGCCAGAAAAGCGGAAATTAACCGCATCACGGCTTATGAAATCCTTAAAAGATTCATTGCCAGGGGTATTGCCTATAGTTTTAATTACAATAATATTAAAACCTTTGAGGTGCTATCGCCGGAAAGTTTGGTGGAAAAGATGGAAAGCGTGCTGGAATCGGCCAAACAAACTCTGCCGGAGTTGTCGCTGTTGACTGCCGGCTCAATAGGTTTGCCGAAAATTGTTTATTATGAAGGATTAGAAGGTATTAAAACAATTTACGAGGATACCTTATTGGTTAAAGAAAAAATAATCTACAATGTCGCCGATCCGGAAAGGTTATTGAAAGTAATTAGCACTAATTTTTTTAAACAATATTTACAAAGAAGAATTAGACGCAAAATTAAGGTAAAAGTTTTGCTGCCTGACACCTCAGCTAATAAAAAACACGAAACTAAAGCGATTAGCGAGTTACGTGAAATCAAATATTTCCCCGCTGGTAAATATCCTTTTGAAAATGAGCTTATAATTTATGGCAATAAATTGGCACTGTTGTCTTTTGCTGGCTTAGCTGGTGCAGTGATTGAAGATGAGAGCATTACTAAATCGGTTCGGTCACTGTGGCAAATGGTTTGGGATAAATTATAATATAAAAAATCGTCCCCTATACTGGGACGATTTTTTATATTATAATATTTTACTTCTTCAAATTCTTCCAAGCCAATTCAAAAATAAATCAACCGGAAGTTCAGATAGAATATTTTCGGTAGCAACAGTACC
>CAIPBY010000050.1 GCA_903863425.1 Candidatus Buchananbacteria bacterium
AGTTTTTTCTTCGAAAAAAATATGTGTGATATTGTCTAATCTTTCCGGTTGTGATGTCAAAATATCCCAAGAATAAGTAGAATAAAGTCGCGACGCAAGAGTTCGTGACACTGCCCTCTTCATTTTCGAAGCAGACACAAGCTCCATCGCTTTAGTGATTTTTTTGATGTTATTAATCGACTTTAAACGTCGTTGTATTTCTTTGGTTTTTGCCATAGTAATAGATATTCCCCTCTTGAGAGGGGTGCCCGGAGGGCGGGGTATGTCGGCGTACCCGACAAAGTATTATTTAGCACCTTCGGCAAAGTAGACAACATACCCCGTCACCTTCGGTGCCACCCCTCTCAATGTACATTATAATAGCGTTGTCACCACCCATGGATATATAAATTGAATTATTCTCAAGAGAGCTAGTCTAAGGTATGATGTTATAGCAATATAAACAACCTAAGAAAAGCTCTATGCATAAGAATACCAAACTTACACCCAGTTTGAGAAGGGGTATATATCTCAAATGGGCAAAGGGCAATGATTCATTGAGAAAATTAGCCCTGCAATACCATGTCGACAAGAATATTATTAAAACAATTCTGGTAAGAGGGAAAATTGGTGATTTTACAGTTCATGACAGCACTAATCATCGTTTTCGAACCATTGAGTATGGTTTAAAACGACTGGCATTTGCAGAACAACGGATTGCCAAACAAGTGGCCAAAAAAGAACGCAGAAACAACAGATATGAAAAGAAAATACCAGGAGAAATGGTGCACGGAGATACTAAACGATTTCCAAATATATACAAACCGGGCAAATTCAGACAAATACTTATCAAAGCACCTACAATGTTTATTGCCATTGACGATCATTCTAGATTTCTAGTGGCTGATATTTTGCCAGACAAAACTATGTGGAGTTCAGCTGTATTTTTCGAAAGTGCCGCTCTACGAATGCCATTTCCGATTGAAATTTACTTTACTGACAATGGCGGTGAATACAAAGGGAATTCTAGTCATGCTTTAGTCTCAACCTGCGCTAGGTTGGGAATACAACAGAAATATACTAGATCCAGACATCCATGGACGAACGGAAAAGCAGAACGAGTAATCAAAACATTAATAGCAGAATGGTTTAACAAAAATTTACATAAATTCACCAGTCTGGAAGCTATGAAACAGTCGTTATACGAATTTGTTGATTGGTACAACCATGAACGGAAACATCAAGGAATTAATAACTTAACACCCGTACAACGATTAGCTCAATTTCATCAAAGTGGTGACAACGCTTGCTAAATGTACATTGAGAGGAGTACCCGCCAGGGGGAGGTGTGGTGTCTACTTCAGCCAAGCAATTTCAAAATAATCCATGGCGGTTTACCACGACCACACCCCCTCTCCAATTTCAAATTGGAGAGACCCCTCTCGGAGAGGGGAATTCGCAGCATATCTCTTTAATATAAGCCAAAGATGATTTTCTGCACCCTGATTTGTGATTTGTGATACATGATGCTGGACTCTACATTGACTTTATTATAGAACTGTGCTATATTGACAGCATCACAATATTTTGCAATCAGCGTAGTCGAACTCAAAATTGCATTATATCTCGTGTCTTTTATAAATTCTTTTTCACACAAAATGGAACAAGGAACAATCAAAA
>CAIPBY010000051.1 GCA_903863425.1 Candidatus Buchananbacteria bacterium
GTTTGGTTTTAAGTTGTCCTTCGGCAAACATGTTGACGAGATAGATGAATTCAACTCGTCTTCAATAAGATCAAGGGTCGAAGATTTGCACGATGCATTTTCAGACAAAAAAGTTGATGCGATTCTGACAGTGATTGGAGGATATAATTCTAACCAATTACTTCAGTACCTTGATTATGAGTTGATTGCCAAGAACCCTAAAATTATTTGTGGATTTTCCGACTTTACCGCATTGGCAAATTCAATTACTGCTAAGACTGGTATGATTACTTATATTGGGCCTCATTTTTCAAGTTGGGCGATGAGATACGGATTTGAATATTCTAAGGATTTTTTCGAAAAATGTTGTATGGAAAACAATGCATTTGATTTGTTACCATCGGAAAAATGGAGCGATGATTTGTGGTATACGGATCAGGAAAAAAGAAATTTTATTCCAAACGAAGGATGTTGGGTATTAAATCCAGGCCACGCTATGGGTCGTATTGTTGGAGGCAATATTGGTTGCTTAAGCGCATTACAGGGAACGGAATACTGGCCAGGGTTGGGCGATTCTATTTTAGTGCTTGAAGAGTGTGTCGAGACTAACCCGCGGGTTTTCGATAGACAGTTGCAATCGTTGATCCACCAGCCAGATTTTGATGGCGTTAGGGGAATTTTGATAGGGCGCTTTCAAAAAGAAACCAAAATGACAAGATCGTTGCTGGATAAGATTATTAGTACAAAAAAAGAATTAAAAAAAATCCCGGTTATAGCGAATGTTGATTTTGGACACACGGCTCCGACTGTCACTATGCCCGTTGGAGGCGTACTTGAGATATCTGGGAAAAAAGAATATACTAAGATAGTAGTAATTGAACATTGAAATAGTGTTAAAATTTATAAAAGTTTAATTTTGAGAGCATGATTCCAAATTATATAAAAAATAAAATAGAGGGTGATAATTTAAAATTTAAGAATGGCGATTCAAGGTCTTTTTCGTTGCCTAAATATGATCCTAAAACACACTACTTAGAATTAACAAAAAGTGGTTATTTCCGTATGCTTATGATATTGCGAAATTACATAAAGATGGTTTCTGATTATTATTTCTTTTTTGAAATAGGAGCAAAAAATATTGACTTATTCATGTTAACAACCAGTATATCATCACCCATGGGGCCCGGTTCTGATTCAGAACCAATTCCAATCAAATTTGGTAAATATAAATCAAACCTAGTCGATTCCTCTCAGTTTGGATTTGAGCCGTTATTGTTAAATCAAATTGATAGGCTATATTGTTACCTTCCTTCAATGCGCGGTGAAAAACCCAGTAAGAGGCATCTAAATCAATTCTTCCATTGCGAGGCGGAAATTAAGGGTAACATAGAGCAATTAACACCAATCATTGAGGGGTATATTAAGATCTTGTCAGAAACTCTAATGCTGATGCCGGATATTTTAGCAGGATTAAGCCTTGATTACAAAGAAACTGTTAAAAGTTTGAATAAAGTCGTTTCTTCAAATAAATTTCCGGAAATTTATTTTGATGAAGCTATCGACGCTTTAACCAAAAACAAGAATAAAGGTTTAATTAAATTCACTAAGTTTGGCCGGAGCATTTCTTCTGATGGAGAAATAAAATTGGCAGAAATTTTTAATTTCAAAACGCCCTTTTGGATTAGGAATTATGATCGCGACACTGTGGCTTTTTATCAAAAACCACACCCCAAGGATCCAAATAAAGCAATCAATGCTGATCTTATTTTTCCACCAATACTAAGGGGCTCTTTCGGTGGAGAAATTGCTGGTTGTGGTCAGCGGCAAGATTCGATTCTTCGAATATGGGCGCGAACTCGTATTGATGCGGCGCGACCTCGTTATGCCTGGTCATTACCGGTATCCCTAA
>CAIPBY010000052.1 GCA_903863425.1 Candidatus Buchananbacteria bacterium
GCTGAGCCGTTTGAGGTAATAATTCCCGATGAAGGAATAGCTAATGTTGCTATAGCTCCTATACCCAAATTAATTCTGGCTCCAGTAGCAGTAGTTGTGCCAGTCCCACCATTAGCGACAGAAATTGCTGTCCCATTCCAAGTACCAGCAGTAATAGTACCCAAACTACTTAAATTATTTACAACTAAGTTTGCCATTGTCGAAGTCCCCATCAAATACAAATCCTTCCATTGATTTGTAGCTGAACCTAAATTAAACGAACCAGTTAGAATATTATTGGCAACATCGACAAAAGGAACAAAATCCTTATCAATTTCAAATCTAGGGGTGGTAGTATTGAAATAGATATTACCCGATGCTCCGCCCAAAATATTCATAATATCATTAGAAGCAAAGCCCAAGCTTGGCATATTTCCCCTATTATCAACATCTTCAATAATTGTTAGTCCATTATTTATAGCTCCCGTGCCTGAAGAAAAATTATCAATGGCACTATCATTATGAAATTTTAGCAAAGGAAAATTGGGAATTGAAATTAGGCCATTGCCAAAATCTAAATTCCCAGGATCTTTTAAGTTGCTCGTTATTAACTCAAAATAGTTATTAACATCACCAATTCTGCTAGACAAAGCCATTGTGGTGGTCGCCAGAGTAGTACTACCCACAAACTGCCAAGTTCCAGAAACCGTTTCATTGTTAGCCAAAACCGCATATTCGCTCGACGCCTTACCTCCTAATTTCTGCGCTTCAAAGGCCGCAGGTACGGCACCGAATTTTTTCCTCGGCAACATAATTTCAAAGTCCGGCGTCGAAGTTCCACCAATGGAGACTTCCAAATATAAAGTTTGATTAAAGTTAACCGCCGAAATATCGCTTATGTCTCCAAGCATCACAGAGAACAATCCATTACTTACCGGCACCATATCCGTACTAGTCCGAGTCTCCGACCAAATTTCCACCGTACAGCTGGCATCATCGCACAAACGGAACTTCATATTATAATCATCATCTGGCACCAGAGCATTGTTTGGCTTAGTTAATTTTCCCTGATAATTAATCGCCGGATTAAATTTAAATGAAGCTTGCGCTATTCCTGAAAAACAAAAAAATAAAATTAAGCAAAAAACTGCTTTCGCCAGTATCTTCCAAATTTTTTTGTCACCTTCCAGATGCATAAATTATTTTATTGGCACAGAAACATCTTTATTATCTTCCCTATAATAAGTCTTTACCTCCATTAGTCCGCTATCATTTTTGTCTTTATTTAAACCAGCCAGGAATCCGATTAAATATGGAATAAGGATGGATAAGGCAAAAATTATAATAGCCAAAGAGACGACTATCTTGGTAACGGGAATTTTCGGCTTTTTTACTAATCCCGCATTAGAATCAGAATCGTCAAAAACCATCGGACTATCACTGCTGGCCTCTTGTAGCTTAACTTCATCAACCTTGAGGTTTTTCTGCTTCATAAATTCCAAAAGCGTGTTCTCGGTCACAAACCAATTCCGGCCCATTCTTTGACCTTCAATTTTCTTACCCCTAATTAAGGAACTCAAATAATCCTGGTTATATCCTGAAAGTTCACTAGCCTCTCGCAGAGTGATAATTTTGTCCATTTTGTTTTTATCCTAATTTAGATGAATATCGGATATCCGATATATTATCGGCTGTCCAATATTTGTTTTATTATACCACAAAAATACTGTTTTTCTAAAATTTTGTTTTTAATCTGTGGAAAACATGTTTAATTAAAAAACCACCGGCTAACTAACCGATGAATTCATGTTTCCCTCTTATTCTTTCCTTTTCCTTCCTTTACAAAAAACAAACCACCAAATCAGACAAATTATAATTATTATAATTAATATTACCAACCACCAATCATAAATCCAATTAATCGCCTCAACTGGGACAAATCCTGTTTGACTAGCAATTTCCTCTATCTTATTCTGCCAAATCCCCAAACCAGTCGAGCTAGTCTGACCAATCTGGCCTGGAATTATGCCTGGCACTGTCGTTGTTGTCTGCGTGGATAGTGAAGAAGTAACTCCTGAACCATCTGGCTTGCCGGCAGGAGAAATAGTCTGATTTCCTGTCGTACTAACAACATCCCCTCCAGGAGAAGGCAGGTGCGGGGTTGGAGATAAAGGCAAAGTAGCAAACCACTCGTTCGTCACTCGACCCAAATTATGACTTCTATCATAACAAGATATTTGAAAGTAATAATTCGTGCCTGGACTCAAATTAGGAAGCTCCGTTGAATGATTTGTGAAAAAAGAAACCTCTGCCGTGCTTCCACTCTTATACTCTGTGCTATCTCCCCAATCAAGCTGGCAGTATGCCAACTCATCTGTCGTCCAACTAATATTGGCATTGGTCCGGCTAATCGAAAAAACCAAAATATGACTTATAAGCGGTGATTTACGGTCAGTCGGCAATATTGGCGCTCCATTTTGCTCATGACAATCGTCAGCGCAATTAAGGTTATTCTCACCGGTATCACAGACGTCATTATGATTACAAACGGGGGGAGGACAATCTGCTGGACAATTGCTTGTATCTTCTCCGGAACCGCTCTCACAAGTTCCGTTGTTATTGCAAATAGGCGCCGGACAATCATTGGGACAATTAATATAATTCTCATTCTGCCCTAAATCACAAACGCCATTATTATCGCACACATATACGTCGACATTAACATCTATATTTTTTGTGCTAGCAGCCAAAACGTACGGACAAACAAAAAAAATCCCTATAATTAATAAATTAATTTTTAGGAATTTAAAACCCATGAGCTAAATTATATTAATTAGGAACTCCGGTAACTATGACGGTCGCCGAATAATCTCCGCTTTGCTGTATGTGACTAGCTCCTGATTGTGCTTTGAATTGAACCGTGGTGGTAGAGCCGTCCGGATCGTTGGCTGAACTAGTGTAACTAATATTTGAGCCAGCAGTACTAAGAACATCCCAGCAGGCATCGGCAGTTTGACTACCACTGGATTGATCGCAGGCATCGGCTCCATTATCCAAATATCTTTGGACAATATCTACGCCTCGCGGAGAAAAACCGAATTCCGAATCGGTCGCGTCTATATTCCAAACAAAATCAGGCACTGAACCAGCCAGAGTATAATTAGCAAAATTTGAAGTATCTGATCTCATCGCCGGGCTAGTGCTAGCTTTAATGTTAAGAGTGTAACCGTCATTATTATTGGTAACAATACCGATAGAAGAACTGGCAGTCGCCATTCCCCCACTCATACCAGGAATTGCCGGAGCCAAAACATTAATACCAGAAATATTAATGCCTAAATATGTTTCCGGATCCATTTGCTGATAGCCGGCATAAAGATTATAAGAAGAGCTAGTAGAATTACCACTGGAAATCTCCCCCAAAGTATCTTCCACTTTATAATTTCCGGATACGCCCATTCCTCCGCCGAAGTTTACCGAGTCTGCTTGCATGCGATAATTCGTACTGGACATGACGTAAGCCAGGGTCGAAGTTTGCGGAACACCAAGAGCGCAAATGGAAAACAAAATCGCTATTATTAATAATTTATTTTGATGCATATTTCTACTTTTTTTTCTTTCTTTCAAAGTTCTTATTAAACCAAGACACAATCATCTGTATCAACCAAATTATAAATATTAATCCGACCACGCCTCCTCCGACTATTTTCCAAGGCAAAACCCAAAAATATATCGTCTTTTCATCAATCACATTAGCGTATCCTCTATTGAGAGTAAGTGTGGCCTTGTATCTCCCCAACATGAATCCTCTTTGCAATTTAAATTCCTTCAAGCGCACCGATCCAGGCATTACAAAGTAGGGCGCAATATTTATCTCATTGATGGTCGTGCCCATCATATTATTTACAGTTATCTTGCCGTAAGGATTTACATAAATACTGCCGTCATTTTCAAAAAGAGTTTTAAAATTAATCGGAGAGGAGCCATAAACTGATTTATCTGTAGAAAATTCTCGTAGTGTTCCATTTTCATTAACCGCTCCATTTACCCTGACAAAATATAATGAAGCTAAGCGTGAAATTATATTCAAACTTCCTTGAGCTGAATTAGAATCCTCCTGGCCATTACCAAAATCAGGTACAGTAGCAATAATTACCGAACCATACAATCCTCCTGGCTGAGCATCATTCGGAATATTGATTTGCACTGGAAGAGTAATGCGGTCACCATGTTTCAAAGTGAACTCACTAACCTCCGGGCGAAGAAAATCCTTAAGTGAATATGGGCCTTTTTCTGCCCCTAGAAGTACAATATTTTCATTTAAATTTTTTGAACCAGTAAAATCCTCGATCTCCACCTTAAACTTCATATCCTTGCCATAACGGTTGGTTACAGTAAGGTATTTGAGTTTTTTATCTCCTGGATTAACGGTCAACTCTGTTTTTCCAGGACCGATAACATAATCTCCAGTCTTTGGAGTATTGGCTAGATTCTCAATCTGATAAGCAGACACTCCTTGTCCGGCCGACAAAATTACAAAAACCATAACCACCCCCCACAACAATCCTCCTGTCAATCTATATTTTTTCATATATTTAATGCTAGCCATTAGTAGTTGCAGTGACTATGACAGTCGTCCGATAATTGCCCGTGGCCTGGTTCTTGGTTGCTCCCACCTCAGCCTCAAAACCAATAGTGGTGGTAGCAGGAGTCACTCCCGTATCCGTAGTACCGTTGGCGATATTTATATCTGTCGTATTATTGAAACCGCGAAAACAATTAGTAATACTAGCCGTTCCCCCACCCTGATTACATGCCGATCCATTATTTTTGAAAGCCTGCATAGCATCGCTTGAACTAACCGCAAAGCCGAATTTAGATTCGTCAGTAGCTACTGTTCCTGACCAATTATAGAATGGCGTAGTATTGGCATCATCAAATGTCTTAGTCCCGTCTCCATCCTTAATCATGGCCGGACTACCTGTAGCATGAATAGCTAGATTATAACCAGAAGCGTTGTTAGTAGAAACCCCACAATTAAGCGAAGCCGTGGCCGTGCCACCGGTCATACCGGAAATATTCGGAGAAAGAGCCACAGTAGCCGAAGGACAATTCAAGCTAATTTCGCCTTCAACAGCCAAGGTTACATCAAAACTGTCCGTAGCTGCCTTAACCAACTGACCTTCAAAGGCCATAAATCCCATTAAAGCCACGATTGATATCGCCAGCCCTAGAATTAAACTTTTTTTGAATACCATACATTTATATTTATTGATATATTATTTAAATTATTTCAAAAGCTTATCAATACTACCATTAGTCAACACTTGCGCCACGGCGATCAAAGTCGATATGGTCGGATTAACATTAAATCCGCCTTCCAGCTTGGCTAAGTTGGAAAATTTCAAATTTCCTTGGCGCGCCAAATCATCCTGAGAGAGCTTTTTCTCTCCTCTCAGCTTCTTGATATTCTGACCTAATTTTTGTACGTCTATGGTCATTTTGCGCTACTTATCAATATATAGACATCTACTAATTATTGTCTATTTTTTCTCATCCTTTTGAAACTATCTATATATTGAATATAATATACCATTAATATTTTTACTTGGCAAGAGGTCACCTGTGGATA
>CAIPBY010000053.1 GCA_903863425.1 Candidatus Buchananbacteria bacterium
ACTCGATGACATACCAGGAAATGTATTCTAAAGTTTTGCCTGTAGTTGATAATTATTTCTGGGATGACTGGAGGATGTAGTAGGACACCATAATTAAGGAGCTGTTTGATGAAGTTTCACCTATCACCGATTTCATCGGTAGGGACTTGGAAATCCACTTTTGCAATTATCTTTTGGATGAACCGAAGTTTGACGAGGTCACCAGCAAAGAAAAGAACGTCAGCTTCGAGGCTCCTCTTCGAGTCAATGTAAAACTGCTCAACAAGAAGACTGATCAGAGCATTGAGCAAGAAATTTATTTGGGAGATTTTCCTTTGATGACAGACAAGGGAACTTTTATTATTAATGGAATTGAGAGAGTCATCGTTTCCCAGCTGATCAGGTCAGCGGGAATTTTTTTCTCCAGCCAAGAAGGCACAGAGCGAAATTTGTACGGCGCCAAGATTATTCCTAATCGCGGTTCTTGGTTGGAATTTGAAACCGACAACAACAAAGTTATCTGGGTCAAGATTGATCGCAAAAGAAAAGTAGCCGCTACTTCACTTCTGCGCGCTTTTGGATTTTCTACCGATGAACAAATTTTGGAATTATTCAAAGACAGCGATAATCATCCTAGCGCCAGATATATTGAATCGACTTTGAAAAAAGACGCATCACATAATGAATCAGAAGGACTCATTGAAGTTTATAAAAGAATCAGGCCGGGAGATTTGGCCGCTCCAGACAATGCCAAGCAGTTGATTGATAACATGTTTTTCAATTTTTCCAGATATGATTTCGGTCCAGTGGGAAGATACAAACTTAATCAAAGATTTTCTCAGGATTTGCCGATTAACAAAGAATCCCGAGTTTTGCTTAAGGAAGATATTGTAAATATTTTGAAAGAAATTATCAGATTAAATAATACCCAAGATCCTTCGGATGATATTGATCACTTGGGCAACAGAAGAATTCGCGCTGCCGGAGAATTGGTGCAGAATAAATTCAGAATCGGATTAGCCAGAATGGAGAGAATCATCCGAGACAGAATGAGCACCATGGATATCACTTCGCTTACTCCAAGCAAACTTATCAATGCCAGACCGGTTATCAGTGTCGTGAAAGAATTTTTCATGTCATCTCAATTATCTCAATTCATGGATCAAGTGAATCCTTTGGCCGAGCTGGAGCACAAAAGAAGATTATCTGCTATGGGCCCTGGAGGATTATCCAGAGAAAGAGCTGGTTTCGAAGTTCGTGATGTGCATCAAACTCACTATGGCCGAATCTGCCCAATTTCTACTCCTGAAGGTCCAAACATCGGACTCGTCGGTCACTTAGCGACTTATGCTAGAGTTAATGATTTCGGATTCATCGAGACGCCATACTACAAAATTATCAAAGACAAGAATGGCAAAGCCAAAATTTCCAATGAAATTGTTTATCTTGATGCTTTTGAGGAAAGCAAATCAACTACTACTCCATATACCACCAGAAAAGATGAGAATGGTTATTTCTTGGATGAGAAATTGCCAGCTCGAGTAAAGTTGAATCCAACCGTTACGACCGTAGCCAATATTGATTATATGGATGTGGCTTCCAATCAGATTGTATCTGTGGCGACATCTCTGATTCCTTTCTTGGAACATGACGATGCTGTTCGTGCTTTGATGGGAACAAACATGCAACGTCAAGCTGTGTCCGTGATTAGACCGCAAGCACCACTAGTTGGTACGGGTATTGAGCGCAAAGCCGCTCACGATAGCGGTCACGTGGTTTTGGCCAAGGAAAAAGGACGAGTAATCTCGGTCAGCGGAGATAAGATTGAAGTTCTCAATGTCAAAAATAAAATTGATACCTACAAATTAAATAAATATGTCAGATCCAATGCTTCTACTTGTATTAATCAGAAGCCGATTGTAGAAAAGGGTCATGACGTGGAGATGGATGAAGTGCTTGCCGACGGCCCTTCGACGGATCATGGCGAGTTAGCTTTGGGACAAAATATTTTGGTGGCTTTCATGCCTTGGCAAGGATATAACTATGAAGATGCTATTATTATTTCCGAGAGACTGGTTCAGCAAGATAGATATTCTTCAATTCATATTGAGAATTATGTTTGTGAAGTGCGTGAGACCAAGCTCGGCCCCGAAGTGGTGACTTCTGATATCCCAAATGTCAGCGAAGAAAAATTAAAGGATTTGGATGAAGAAGGCGTAGTGCGAATCGGCGCCAATGTGAGATCAGGCGATATCCTTTGCGGAAAAATTACTCCGAAAGGTGAAACTGAATTATCAGCCGAAGAGAAATTACTTCGAGCTATTTTTGGTGAGAAAGCTAGAGATGTGAGAGATTCTTCTCTGTATTTAGAGCACGGTTCATCCGGTAAAGTTATTGATATCAAAATTTTCTCTCGTGAGAATGGCGATAAATTGCCAGCGGGCATGATCAAGATGATCCAAATTACTGTAGCCTCACTTAGAAAAGTCCAGGTTGGAGATAAGATGGCCGGACGACATGGCAATAAAGGTGTTATTTCTCGCGTAGTTCACGTCGAAGATTTACCTCACCTGGAAGACGGTACTCCTGTTGATATTATTCTCTCACCTTTGGGCGTTGTTTCTCGTATGAACTTGGGACAAATTTTGGAAACTCATTTGGGATTAGCTGCTCAGGCACTGGGTTACAAAGCGGCTACTCCGGTCTTTAATGGCATCCAAGAAGAAACTATCAGAGAAGAATTAGAAAAGGCTGGATTCCCTAGAGATGGCAGAATTCAATTGATTGACGGACGAACCGGAGATCCATTTGATAAGAAGACAACGGTGGGCTATGTCTATATGCTTAAGCTTAATCATTTAGTGGAAGATAAGATTCATCAGAGATCAATCGGTCCATACTCGCTCATCACTCAGCAACCATTGGGAGGCAAAGCGCAATTCGGCGGACAAAGATTTGGAGAAATGGAAGTTTGGGCGCTGGAAGCCTATGGCGCGGCGCACACTTTGCAGGAAATTCTGACTATTAAGTCTGATGATGTCATTGGCCGTTCCAAAGCTTATGAATCAATTATCAAAGGAGAACCGATTACCAGCTTATATATTCCAGAGAGTTTCAATGTTTTGGTCAGAGAGCTCAAGGGCTTGGCGCTTAATGTGGAACTTCTCAATGATGGCAAGCTTATCGGTGAAATTGATGACGAAAGTATCAGTAAGGAATAGTTTATAGTTTTTAATTGAGACTGTAATTAGAATTTATTTGAAAAATATCGGGAAATAATTGTTCTATTGCTCTATTGTTAAATGGTTGAATAAAATAACAATGGAACAATAGAACAATGGAACCATTTTGGAAATTATAGTAAATCGGTCATAATTAGAATCAGGTTAACAAAATAAATCAATCATTGAAAATATTTTATGATTATTGAAAAAGATTTTAATTTCTTCAACTCTATCAGGTTGCGTTTGGCTTCCCCGGATAATATCCATCATTGGTCGCATGGCGAAGTGAATAAGCCGGAAACCATCAATTATCGAACTCAGAAACCTGAGAAGGATGGTTTGTTTTGTGAGAGAATTTTTGGTCCTATAAAGGATTGGGAATGTTATTGCGGAAAATACAAGAAAATCAGATATAAAGGCATTGTCTGCGACAAATGTGGAGTGGAGGTTACTAGATCAATAGTCCGACGTGAGCGCATGGGCCATATTGATTTGGCGGCTCCAGTTTCTCATATTTGGTTTTTGCGAGGCGTGCCATCCAAGATCGGTTTGGCTCTGGATATTTCTATTCAGTCTTTGGAGAAAGTAATTTACTTTGCCGATTTTATAATTATTAATGTTAATGAAGAGCTCAAGACTGAGGCCGTGACTCAGATCAAAATGGAGTATAAGCAATATCGCAAGCAGATTGAGAATGAATTTGAAAGAAAATTAGAACAACTCAAGGAAAAGGCCAAGGAAGGCGAGTTAGAAAATGGCATAGAGAGTTTGGCTAGACAGAAAGAAGAGAAGATCAAGGAATTGGAAGCTACCATGCAGTTGGCTGAAGGTGAACTCAAAGAAATTAGACCGCTGAAAATTATTTCGGAACATAATTTCCATGAGTTGTCCATGAAATATGGCCACATCTTTGAGGCCGGTATTGGGGCAGAGGCAATAAGGGAATTACTCTCCAAAATAAACTTAGAAGAAACCGTCAAAGGGCTGGAAGAACAAATCATGGATGCGACTGTGGCCAAGAAAGAGAAATTAATCCGCCGAGTTAAGTTTTTCAATAATTTAATTAAGAATAATTTAAGACCGGAATGGACGGTTCTAACTGTTGTGCCTATTATTCCTCCGGATCTTCGTCCCATGGTTCCTCTTGATGGCGGACGTTTCGCTACTTCTGATTTAAATGATTTGTATCGCCGAGTGATTAATCGCAATAATCGTTTGAAGCAATTATTGGAATTAAATGCTCCGGAAGTTATTACTCGCAATGAGAAGAGAATGTTGCAAGAAGCGGTTGATGCTTTGATTGATAATAATGCCAGACATGGCAAGACCGTGGTCGCTTCCACCGGGCAGAAGAGAATGCTCAAGAGTATTGCCGATATTTTGAAAGGCAAACAAGGCCGTTTCAGACAGAATCTTCTTGGTAAAAGAATTGATTATTCAGGTAGAAGCGTAATCGTGGTCGGACCGAATTTGAATTTGGATCAATGCGGTGTGCCGAAGATTATGGCTCTGGAATTATTCAAGCCGTTTATTATTTCAAAATTAATCGCCAGAGGATTGGTGCATAATATCAGAAGCGCCAACAGATATATCGAAGGCGGACACGAAGAAGTTTGGGATATTCTCGAGGAATGCGTCAAAGATGCTTTCGTCATGCTTAACCGCGCTCCTACTTTGCATCGTTTGGGTATCCAAGCTTTCAGACCAGTTTTGATCGAGGGAAGAGCCATTCAAATTCATCCTTTGGTTTGTTCGGCTTTTAATGCTGACTTTGACGGAGATCAAATGGCTGTCCATGTTCCTCTTTCTGAGCAGGCTAGGAATGAAGCCAGAGACATTATGCTTTCTACCCATAACTTACTTAAACCCGCCCACGGTCAACCGGTTATTACTCCTCAGCAAGATATTATTTGGGGCTGTTACTATTTGACGACCATAAAGGAAGAGAGTAAGGCTAAATTTTATTCTTCAGTCAATGAGGCTAAGTTAGCTAACGAAAAGAAATTAATTACTTTGCAAGATAAGATAAAATTGAAGAATGTCAAAGGCGATGAGAAGGCAGGAGATGCCATAGTAGAAACTACTTTGGGCAGAGTATTATTTAATGCAGTTTTGCCTGACAAATATGAATTTGTAAATGAGAGAGTTGGCAAGAAGCAATTATCCAAAATTTTGCAGGAAATTTTATATAGATTCGGTCCGGAGGAAACTGTAATCGTGCTTGATAGTATTAAACGTCTCGGATTCAAGTATTTGACTTATTCTGCTCAATCACTGGGCATGGATGATTTGAATTCCGTCGAGGGTAGAGAAGAATTAATCAAAGAAGGGGATAAGAAATTAGATGAAATCGAACAGCAATTCCAGATGGGATTACTTACTGAAGACGAAAGACATGAGAAAATTGTGGAATTATGGCTCGGAGTTAATAATCAAATTCTTGGCAAGGTAAAGGGGTCACTGAAAGAAGGTAATCCGATTTTGGCCATGATCGATTCCCAGGCTAGAGGTTCTTGGGGCCAATTATCGCAAATGATTGGTATGAAAGGACCCGTGGTTAACCCTGCTTATGATGTTATTGAATTGCCAGTCAAAGGAAATTTCAAGAATGGTTTCGGAGTATTGGAATTTTTCATTTCCACTCACGGCGCTAGAAAAGGTTTGACGGATACAGCCCTTCGTACCTCATCTGCTGGTTATCTGACTAGAAGGCTTGTTGATGTGGCGCAGGATAATGTGGTCAATTCCGAGGATTGCGGGGATGAAGATGGATTGGTTTTGACCAAGGCCGGCAGTGAAGCTATGGGCGAGCAGTTGGTTGATAGAATTTTCGGACGATTCTTGTCTGAAGATATCAAGGACGCTCATGGCAAAGTTGTTTTGGCTAAGGGTGAGCTTATCACTGAAGAATACATGGAGAAATTAAAGAAGATGGATTTAGATAGAGTAGTAGTTCGATCGCTATTGTCTTGCAAGAATTTGCGAGGCGTCTGTCAGAAATGCTATGGTTATGATCTTGGTTATAATAAGGTAGTGAAAATCGGTACAGCAGTGGGTATTATTGCGGCACAGAGTGTGGGTGAACCTGGAACACAGCTTACTATGAGAACTTTCCATACTGGTGGTGTGGCTTCTGAAGGTGATATTACTCAAGGACTACCTCGAGTAGAAGAAATTTTTGAAGCTAGAGCTCCCAAGGTTAAGGCCATTGTTTCTGAAGTGGCTGGTATTGCCAAGATTAAGGAAGGTCAGCGAGAAGTCACCGGAGCTGACGGCAAGATTATTATGAAAACTTCATCCAAAGAGAAGACAATACAGATAAGTTATTCCGATAAAGTTGAGAAGAAAATTCCATTCAGTGCTAGCATTAAGAAAATAAAGTTGGCCGTGAAAGATGGTGATATGGTCAAAGAAGGACAAATATTATTTGAAAATGGCGAAAACAAAGTCACCAGCCCGATTGACGCCAAGGTGAGAATCGACAAGACTAGCTTAATGCTCATGGGCGATGAATTGGCAGTCAAGGAATACATCGTACCAGCATCTAAGTCTGTCATGATTAAAGACGGTCAGCAAATAGAGATGGGCGATCAGTTGACAGAAGGCAGTTTGGATTTGCATCAGATTTATCGACTCAAGGGTCAGGAATTCACTGAGAAATATATTATGAAAGAGATTCAGCATATTTATTCTTCTCAGGGACAAAAGTTGAATGACAAGCATGTGGAAGTTATTGTCCGACAGATGTTCTCCAAGGTTTATATCAAAGATGCGGGTGATAGCGATATGATGCCTGGAGAAGTAGTCGAGTATATTGATGTCATGACTGCTAATGCCGAGTTGGAGAAGACTAAGAAAACGCAGATTGAATTTGATAGATTACTCATGGGCATTACCAAGGTATCGCTTTCTACTCGAAGCTGGCTTGCGGCTGCCTCTTTCCAGGAAACTGCCAAGGTGCTTATCAACGCGGCCATTACTGGCAAGACCGATGATTTGCTTGGACTCAAGGAAAATATTATTATTGGAAGACTTATTCCAGCCGGTACTGGGTTTGATGCTAAAAAGCCAGTCTAATAGTTTTTAAAAGAATCATTTTTTCTTAAATACAAAAACACCCCGCCTTTCGCGAAAGGCGGGATGTTTTTTTGTGTTTGTAGGGGCGAACCTATGTGTTCGCCCTGCATTCTTGGGCAGACACGCAGGTCTGCCCCTACAAATCCATATAGGACATTAGAAGACATTAGAATACATAAGAATATATAAAATAGCTTAAGATAATATAAAAGACAATAAATAGACTCGATTTGACATAAGAGGACAAGTATTGTTATAATACAGACATGTTTAATTATGTTGTGGATAAATCAATAGCAATATAACGCTTATGGCTGACTTTGACTTACTCACTATGGGTCAAGTTGCTAAACGTCTTGGGGTTTCCCTCAAGACTATTTATCGTTGGATCGATTCCGGCGAATTGCCTGTTTCCTCCGTTGGACAGCGAACTTACCGCATTTTTGAACGTGATTTTGTCCGTTTCGTTTATTCGAGAAGAATCAAAATTAAAAAAGTTAAAACCAAGAAACGCAAATAATCCATGTTTTTCCTCACCATTCAAAAATACACTCATCGCAGAACTAGCCTTTATAGGATGTGGTTAGCTTTTATTATTCTTGTCGTGCCATTTATCATAATCACGGTTTGGGCTCTCTCTAACTTAACTCATCAAGGAGCCCAAGCCGCCACAGGAATCAATCATCAAATAAGCTATCAGGGCAAGATGGTAGATGCTTCTTCAACGCCACTCGTAGGA